>NZ_JBEORR010000022.1:0-162742 GCF_040302345.1 Streptomyces sp. NPDC126510
GCCTTCGAGGTCCGGGCCGTGCTCGCCGCGACGCTGTCACCGTCCTGGGGCATCTACTCCGGCTACGAACTGTGCGAGAACACCCCGCTCAGGGAAGGCAGCGAGGAATACCTCGACTCGGAGAAGTACCAGCTCCGCCACCGTGACTGGGAAGCCGCCGAACGCGAGGGCCGCACCCTCGCCCCGCTGCTCACCCGGCTCAACACCGTCCGGCGCGAGCATCCCGCGCTGCGCCGGCTCAGGAACCTCCGCTTCCACCACACCGACAACAACGAAGTCCTCGCATACAGCAAGCGCAGCGGCTCCGATGTGGTCCTGGTGGTCGCCAACCTCGACCCGCACCACACCCAGGAGGCCACGGTCTCGCTGGACATGCCGCAACTCGGCCTCGACTGGCACGAGTCGGTGCCGGTGCGCGACGAGCTCACCGGCGAGACCTACCACTGGAGCAGGATCAACTACGTGCGGTTGGAGCCGGGGCGGGCTCCCGCTCACGTCTTTCACGTCGCGTCTCCGCCCGCCGCGCACGCGAACGGAGGGGCAGAGACATCATGACCGTGAACGAGCCCGTGCTGGACACCTTCGAGGACACTCCGGCGAGGGACCGCGACCCGGAGTGGTTCAAGCGCGCCGTTTTCTACGAGGTGCTCGTCCGCTCGTTCCAGGACAGCGACGGCGACGGTGTCGGCGACCTCAAGGGCCTCACCTCCAAGCTCGACTACCTCCAGTGGCTGGGCGTCGACTGCCTGTGGCTGCCGCCCTTCTTCAAGTCGCCCCTGCGCGACGGCGGCTACGACGTCTCCGACTACACGTCCGTGCTCCCCGAGTTCGGCGACCTGGCCGATTTCGTGGAGTTCGTGGACGCCGCCCACCAGCGCGGCATGCGCGTGATCATCGACGTCGTCATGAACCACACCAGCGACCAGCACCCGTGGTTCCAGGAGTCGCGCAAGGACCCCGACGGGCCCTACGGCGACTACTACATGTGGGCCGACGACGACAAGGGCTATCCGGACGCGCGGATCATCTTCGTCGACACGGAGACGTCGAACTGGACCTTCGACCCGGTGCGTGGCCAGTACTTCTTCCACCGCTTCTTCTCCCACCAGCCGGACCTCAACTACGAGAACCCGGCCGTGCAGGAGGAGATGATCTCCGCCCTGAAGTTCTGGCTGGACCTGGGCATCGACGGCTTCCGGCTGGACGCGGTGCCCTATCTCTACGCGGCCGAGGACACCAACTGCGAGAACCTGCCCGCCACGCACGCGTTCCTCAAGCGCGTCCGCCGCGAGATCGATGCACAGTATCCGGACACGGTGCTGCTGGCCGAGGCCAACCAGTGGCCCGAGGACGTCGTCGACTACTTCGGCGACTACGCGAACGGCGGCGACGAGTGCCACATGGCGTTCCACTTCCCGGTCATGCCGCGCATCTTCATGGCCGTACGCCGCGAATCCCGCTACCCCGTCTCGGAAATCCTGGCCAAGACCCCGGCCATCCCCTCGGGCTGCCAGTGGGGCATGTTCCTGCGCAACCACGACGAGCTGACGCTCGAGATGGTCACCGACGAAGAGCGCGACTACATGTGGGCCGAGTACGCCAAGGACCCCCGCATGCGCGCCAACATCGGCATCCGCCGCAGGCTCGCCCCGCTGCTGGACAACGACCGGCACACCATCGAACTGTTCACCGCACTGCTGCTGGCCCTGCCCGGTTCGCCGATCCTGTACTACGGCGACGAGATCGGCATGGGCGACAACATCTGGCTCGGCGACCGGGACGCCGTGCGCACGCCGATGCAGTGGACACCCGACCGCAACGCCGGCTTCTCGACCTCCGACCCGGGCCGTCTCTTCCTGCCCGCGATCATGGACCCGGTCTACGGCCACCAGGTGACCAACGTCGAGGCGTCGATGTCGTCGCCGTCGTCGCTGCTGCACTGGACCCGCCGGATGATCGAGATCCGCAAGCAGAACCCGGCGTTCGGACTCGGCTCGTACACCGAGCTGCCCTCCTCCAACCCCGCCGTGCTGGCGTTCCTGCGGGAATACGAGGACGACCTGGTTTTGTGCGTCAACAACTTCGCGCGGTTCGCGCAGCCCACGGAGCTGGACCTGCGCGAGTTCGCGGGCCGGCACCCGGTGGAGCTGTTCGGCGGGGTCCGCTTCCCGGCCATCGGCGAGCTGCCGTACCTGCTGACCCTCGGGGGCCACGGCTTCTACTGGTTCCGGCTCACCCGGGTCGCCTCCCGCATCGGCCGGCGACTGTGAGCCAGCGCCGACGAAAGGAGGCGTGACCATGCCGAAGACCGCATTCCTCCACCCCGACCTCCGGCGTCTGGCCGAGCCCATGGAATCGCTCGGCGGGCTGCTGCGCGAGTGGCTGCCCCGGCAGCGCTGGTTCGCGGGCAAGGACCGGCCGGTCACGGAGCTCGGCCTGCTGTCGATGACCGAGCTCTTCCCGGGCTGTCTGCATCTGCTCATCCACGCCGGACACGCCGGCCACACGGGCGTGCCCTCGCCCGGCGGGGCTCCCCCGGCAGGCGACTGCTACCAGCTCCTGCTCGGCGTACGGGAGCACCCGTCGCCGCGGCTCGGGCGGGCGCTCATCGGACGGGTGCAGGAGGGGCCGCTGGCCGGGCTGACGGTGTACGACGCGCTGCACGACCCCCGTTCCGCCCAGCTCCTGCTGAACCGGCTGCGGCAACCGGGCACCGCGGGCCCCCTGCGCTTCGACTGCGACCCGGACCAGCAGGTGCCCGCCGGACTGGTGCCGCGGCTGCTGGACGCCGAGCAGTCCAACTCCTCGCTGGTGTACGGCGACGAGTACATCCTGAAGGTCTTCCGGCGCATCCAGCCGGGCGTCAACCCGGACCTGGAGGTGCCCGGTGCCCTGGCCCGCCAGGGCTGTCATCGCGTTCCGGCCCCCGTGGCCTGGTTCCAGACGAGGCATCCGTTCAGGGCCACCCTCGGCGTGCTCCAGCCGTATCTGCGGGACGCCTCGGACGGCTGGACGCTGGGGCTGAACGCACTGACTTCCGGGGACGACTTCACGGTCCAGGCGCGTGCGCTGGGCGGAGCCACCGCGGAGGTGCACCTCGCGCTGGCGTCGGCGTTCCCCTTGGGCGGGCCCGGGGAGAACGGGCAGACGGCGGCCGCGATGACCGAGCGGCTGGACGCCGCCGCCCACTGCGTGCCCGCGCTGCAGCCGTTCGTGCCGGGCCTGCGGACCGCGTTCGCCGCCCTCACGAGTTGCGACCCGGGGCCGCCCGCCCAGCGGATCCACGGCGACCTGCACCTCGGTCAGGTGCTGCGGGCCGGGCGCGAGTGGTTCGTCATCGACTTCGAGGGCGAGCCGTCCCGGCCGCTCTCCGAACGGCGCAGCGCCCACTCCCCGGTGCGGGACATCGCCGGGATGCTGCGTTCCTTCGACTACGCCGCCCGGCAGCGCCGCCCCTGGCGCCCCGAGTGGGCCCGGCGCTGCCGCGAGGCCTACTGCGCGGGCTATGCCGCCCGCGCCGGCTGGGACCCCCGGAAGAAACACGGACTGCTCCGCGCCTATGAGACGGACCGGGCCGTGTACGAGGTGCTGTACGAGGCACGGCACCGCCCCGACTGGCTGCCTGTACCGATGGCGGCGATCGAGCGCCTCGCCGTGAGAGGAGACTGAGCCGTGGCCCTGCGAGACACCTCAATCCCGGAGCCGTCCGGCCCGGTCCCGAGCACGACCGCGCCCGCCCTGAGCCCGCAGGACCGGGGGCGCCTGCTGGCGGGAGCCCACCACGATCCGCACGCGCTGCTGGGCGCCCACCCGGTGCCGGGCGGGGTCGCGTTCCGGGCGCTGCGTCCCTTCGCCCGCGCGGTGAGCGTGGTCATCGGCGGCAGGCGTACGGCCCTCGCCTCGGAGGGCGACGGCCTCTTCTCGGGCGTGCTGCCGCTGGACGCGATCCCCGCGTACACGCTGCACGTGGCGTACGAGGAGGGTGAGCAGGAGACGCACGACCCGTACCGCTTCCTGCCGGCGCTGGGCGAGCTCGACCTGCACCTGATCCGCGAGGGCCGCCACGAGCAGCTGTGGCAGGCGCTTGGCGCACAGCCCATGACCCACGAGGGCGTGAGCGGCACCCGGTTCACGGTGTGGGCGCCGAACGCGCAGGGTGTGCGGGTCGCCACGGACTTCACCCACTGGGACGGGACACAGTTCCCGATGCGGTCGCTGGGCGCCTCGGGCGTGTGGGAGCTGTTCCTGCCGGACGTGGGCGAGGGAACGCCGTACAAGTTCGAGATCCACTCCCGGTACGGCCACCGCTTCCTCAAGGCCGACCCGATGGCCCGGCGCTGCGAGGAGCCGCCCAACACGGCGTCGATCGTGACGGCCTCGCACTACGAGTGGGGCGACACCGAGTGGATGGCGCACCGCGCCGACACACCCGTGCACGAGGCGCCGTTCTCGGTGTACGAGGTGCACCTGGCGTCGTGGCGGCCGGGGCTGACCTACCGGCAGCTCGCCGAGGAACTCCCCAAGTACGTCAGGGACCTGGGCTTCACGCACATCGAGCTGATGCCGGTCGCCGAGCACCCCTTCCACGGGTCGTGGGGCTACCAGGTCACCGGGTTCTACGCCCCGACGGCCCGGCTCGGCACGCCGGACGACTTCCGCTTCTTCGTCGACGCCTGCCACCGGGCCGGCCTCGGCGTGATCATGGACTGGGTGCCGGCGCACTTCCCGAAGGACGACTGGGCACTGGCCCGGTTCGACGGGGAACCGCTCTACGAGCCGGGCGACGACCGGCGCGCGGAGCACCCGGACTGGGGCACGTACGAGTTCGACTTCGGGCGCACCGAGGTGCGCAACTTCCTGGTCGCGAACGCCGTGTACTGGTGCGAGGAGTTCCACATCGACGGCCTGCGCGTGGACGCCGTCGCCTCGATGCTCTACCTGGACTACTCCCGCGAGGACGGGCAGTGGGAGGCCAACGCGTACGGTGGCCGGGAGGACCTGGCGGCGATGCGGTTCCTGCAGGAGATGAACGCGACCGTGTACCGGCGCGCTCCCGGGGTGGTGACCATCGCCGAGGAGTCCACCGCCTGGGGCGGGGTGACCCGGCCGACCGACACCGGCGGGCTCGGCTTCGGCCTGAAGTGGAACATGGGCTGGATGCACGATTCGCTGGAGTACATCGCCCACGAGCCGGTGCACCGCAAGTACCACCACCACGAGATGACGTTCTCGATGGTGTACGCCTACAGCGAGAACTATGTGCTCCCGATCTCGCACGACGAGGTCGTGCACGGCAAGCAGGCCCTGGTGTCGAAGATGCCCGGCGACTGGTGGCAGCGGCGCGCCACGCACCGGGCCTACCTCGGCTTCATGTGGGGCCACCCCGGAAAGCAGCTGCTGTTCATGGGGCAGGAGTTCGCGCAGGGGGCCGAGTGGTCGGTGGAGCACGGCCCGGAGTGGTGGCTGCTCGACGACGGGTACCACTCCGCGGGTGACCACCGGGGCGTGCGCGATCTGGTCCGTGACCTGAACGCCGCGTATCGGGCGACGCCGGCGCTGTGGCAGTGCGACACCCGCCCGGAGGGCTTCCGGTGGGTGGCGGTGGACTCGGCGGACGACAACGTCTTCGCCTTCCTCCGCTACGACGCCGAGGGCCGTCCGCTGCTGGCGGTGTCGAACTTCTCCCCCGTCGTCCGGCAGGACTACGGCCTCTGGGTGCCGGGGGACGTCGTCGCCTGGGAGGAGCGCCTCAACACCGACGACACGCGCTACGGCGGCAGCGGCGTGACCAACCCGGATCCGGTCAAGCCGGAGGACGGATGTGTCCGGATCACGTTGCCTCCGCTGGCCACGGTGTGGCTGACGCCGTTCGCCGTGTGAAGTCCCGCCGTCCCACCAGGTGTCCCACCCGCTGATAGGGGCACTGGGGGTCGTACCACCGGGAGCACCCGGTGGTACGACGCGGCAGGGCACAGAAGGGCGGGCATCAGGTGCGCACCGTGGGAGTGGAGGAGGAACTCCTCCTGGTCGATCCGGAGACCGGTGAACCGCGGGCGCTGTCCGCAGCGGTACTCGCCCGGGCGGAGAAGGACGACGCGGATCAGGACGTTTTTGAGAAGGAACTCCACGAGCAGATGCTGGAGTTCGCGACCCATCCGCAGTCGTCCATGGAGAGCCTGCGCGAGGAGATCGTCCGCTGCCGCAAGGAGGCCGCCCGGCACGCGGGGGAGATCGGCTGCACCGTGGCGGCGCTCGCCACCTCACCGCTGCCGGTCAGCCCCGCCGTCAGCGTCAACCGGCGCTACCAGTGGATGGCGGACCAGTACGGCATCGCCACCCGCGAGCAGCTCGTCATGGGCTGCCATGTCCATGTCTCGGTCGAATCCGACGACGAGGGCGTCGCGGTCGTCGACCGGCTGCGGCCGTGGCTGCCGGTTCTGAGGGCGCTCAGCGCGAACTCGCCGTTCTGGCAGGGCAAGGACACGGGGTACAGCAGCTATCGCAGCCGGGTGTGGCTGCGCTGGCCGTCGGCCGGTCCGACCGAGATCTTCGGCTCGCCCGAGCGGTACCACCGTCTGATCGCGGACATGGTGGCCACCGGTGCCCTCCTCGACGATGGAATGATCTACTTCGACGCGCGGCTTTCGCAGCGGTACCCGACGGTGGAGCTCCGCGTCTCGGACGTCTGTCTGCACTCCGGCACGGCCGTGCTGATCGCCACGCTCGTCCGCGGACTGGTCGAGACCGCCGCGCGCGAGTGGCGGGAGGGGCGTGAGCCGCTCGGCCACAGTGTCAGCCTGTTGCGGCTGGCCGACTGGCAGGCCGCCCGGTCCGGCCTCTCGGGCGAGCTGCTGCACCCGGCGACCATGCGGCGCATGCCCGCCGAAGCCGTCGTGCGTGCCCTGCTGGACCACGTCGAGGAGGCCCTCGACGGCACGGGCGACCTGGAGCGGGCCCGGGCCGCGTGCGACGAGCTGCTGCGAGACGGCAACGGCGCTCAGGTGCAGCGCGCGCTGATGGAGCGCACGGGGAGCCTGCGGGACGTCGTCACCGAGTGCGTCCGCCACACGCAGTCGTGAGGCGTCCCGGCTGTCACGGGTAGGGGGTCAGAGGATCAGGACGAGGGCGTAGGCCAGGAAGAACGCCGCGATCAGCACCGTGACGATGATGATCACGGCCAGCGGGGCCTTGGACCAGCCCTTGGTCGGGTTGTGGGTCTCCCGGGGCAGCGTCTCCGGCATGCTGCTCTCCGCGGGTGGGGTCTCGCCCGGCGGTACACCGCCGCCGGGCTCCAGACCGGTGGTGCGTTCGGGTTCGGGATCGGGACTGATGTGAGTCATGCCACCCGGGTCCCCCGATCACGCCGAGATCACCAGTGGGTCGACTTCCGTATTTTCCGACCCCGAAGGGTCTCGACTCGACTACATTCGAGCACCGCCGATGACGGTACCCGTCGGCAATGTCACACCCCGTACACGTCAGGAGCAGTGCATGCGCGACCTCGCCCTCGCTCCCCCGGCCGTGGCGCCCCTGACCGGCGGGCTCGCCGACAGCGTCTTCGAGACGGCGGACCGCGAACCGGCCCGGCCGATGCTCGCCCGGCGGGCCGACCCCGCCGCCGCGACCTGGGAGGAGGTGACGGCGATCGAGCTGCGCGACGCGGTGGTCGACGTGGCCAAGGGGCTGATCGCCTCCGGGATCGCGCCGGGCCACCGCGTGGCGATCATGGCGCGCACCCGGTTCGAGTGGACGGTCCTGTGCTACGCGCTGTGGGCCGTGGGCGCCGAGGTCGTCCCGGTCTACCCGACGGCCTCACGCGATCAGGTCGAGTGGATCCTGCGGGACGCCGGCTGCGTGGCCGTGGTCGTGGAGGACGAGCAGGGCGTCATGACCGTCGGCTCGGTATGCGCCACGCTGCCGCTGCTGCGGCACGTCTGGCAGCTGGACGCGGGCGCCCTCGAGGAGCTCACGGTGCGGGGGGAGTTCGTCCCGATCGCCACGGTCGACTCGATGCGCCGCATCGTGCTGCCGGACTCCACGGCCGTCATCGCCTACACCTCGGGCACCTCCGGCCATGCCATGGGCTGTGCGCTCAGCCACCGCAATCTGGCCGGCCCCTGCGACACGCTGCTGACGGGCTGGGGGCACACGGCGGCGCCGCGCGGGGAGCAGGGCTCCGTGCTCGCGTTCCTGCCCTTCTCCCACGTCTACGGGCTGATGATCCAGGGGCTGTGCGTGCGCGGCGGGCTGTTGATGGGGCACCAGGCCGATCTGAGCGGGGAGGCGCTGGCGTCGGCGCTGCGCTCGTTCCGGCCGACGTACCTCTACGCGGTCCCCTCGGTCCTGGAGAAGATCTACAAGAACTTCCTGCGCACGGCGCAGCAGGGGGGTCACGGCGCGTTGTTCGAGCGGGCCGCCGAAACGGCCCGGGACTTCGCCGCGGCCCTGGAGCGCCAGCGACTGGGCCGTGGCCGCGGACCCGGCTTCGATCTGCGGCTCCAGCACGCCCTGTACGAGCGGACGGTGTACCGCAGGCTGCGGGCGGCACTGGGCGGCCGGGTGCAGCGGGCGACGTCCGGCGGCTCCCCCCTCAGCCGCGATCTCTCCCTCTTCTACGAGGGCATCGGCATCTACGTGCACGACGGGTACGGCCTGACGGAGACCTCCGGCGGGGTGACGATGCAGCCGCTGGGCCGGGAGAAGTCCGGCACGGTCGGGCAAGCGCTGCCGGGCACCGAGATCCAGGTGGCCGAGGACGGGGAGATCCTGGTGCGCGGCCCGTCGGTGTTCCAGGGGTACGTGGGCGACCAGGCCGCCACCCGGGCCGCCCTGCGCGGTGGGTGGCTCGCCACCGGGGACCTCGGGCTGCTGGACTCGGAGGGCTATCTGACGATCACCGGCCGCAAGAAGGACATCATCATCACCAGCAGCGGCAAGAGCGTCGCCCCGCTGGCCCTGGAGCAGCGGCTGCGGATGCATCCGCTGATCCACCAGGCGGTGGTCGTGGGGGACAACCGGCCCTGCGTCGGAGCCCTGATCACGCTGGACCCGGAATTCCTCGCGCACTGGCGGGCCGGACTGGCCCTGCAGGGCGAGATGCGGGAGGCGCGGGAGGAGAACGCGCTGCGGGAGGAGGTCGCCCGGGCCGTGGCCGCGGCCAACAGCGTGGTGTCGCCCGCGGAGTCGATCCGGGTGTTCCGGGTCCTGCCGGAGGCGTTCGACGTGACCAACGGGCTGCTGACGCCGTCGATGAAGCTGCGGCGGGACGAGATCGTGCGGCACTACGCTTCCGAGATCGACTCGATGTACCAGTCCCGCAGGCGTCCCGGACGGCCGAGTGCCCCGGCCGAACCGTCGAGCTGGGACGATTCCGACAATGTGTTCCGCTGAGCGTGCGCCGGGACGCGTAGGCCTCGCCCCCTCGGGAACACGCAACAGTGGCGACGCAAGAGAAAGGACGACAGCCCTGACGACAGCCGTAGCTGACGCCCGGGCCGGAAAGGCGATATGTCAACCGAGCCGCGTGGGGACGATGCCCTGACCTCCGAGGAGATCCCGAGCCGCACGAACACCTTCGTGGGCGAGCCGCATGATGTGACCGGTGCGCGCTTGGCCGCGGAGGAGTTCCTCCGCGATCTGGCGCGCTCCTCCCCGCCCTCTGCCCCCGAGTACTGGGACGACATCCTGCTGGTGGTGACGGAACTGGCCGCCAACGCGGTGCAGTACGCCCCCGGGCCGTTCGCGCTGCGGATGCGCCGGACCTTCGACGGGGTGCATGTTGTTCTGCACGACACCAGCACCACCGAGCCCGCCCCCCGCCCCTTCGATCCGCGCAGCGGCGGCGGAGGCATCGGCTGGCACCTCGTCCACACGCTGTGCGACCAGGTCAGCGTGGTGGCCGACGACCGGGGCAAGGACGTGCATGTGTTCATGCCCTGGTGAGCCGGGAGAGTCACGGGCGCGAGGCGCCCGTGACCGGCTCGGACCACGGCCGCCCCGGCCGTGGGGTCTCAGACCGTGGCCGTCTCGCGCGGCGGCAGCCGGTCGTAGTAGTCACCCACGGCCCGGAGGTACTCCCGGTCCCTCGTCTCGCTGTCTGTCTGGAAGCGGGGGGCCGCCTTGGCGTCCGCCCTGCTGCAGGCCAGTGTGACCTTTCTCCCCTGGGTGTCGACGCCCGTGACGACTCCGGCCGGCACCAGGACGCTGCGGCCGAACACCCAGACCCCGGTGTCGACGACCAGGTGCCGCATGGCGTGCGGGGCGGCCTCCCGGTCCACGTGCCCGATCGTGCCGTCGGTCGCGGCGACGGCGAAACCGGTCAGGTCCTGCTCCTCGGTGTGACCGCTGTCCGGCGCGTACGACCAGATTCTGTCGATGGCCACGCTGTTCCATCCTCCCTGGCGATGTGCTGATCGCGATGTCATCGGGCGGACTCCCGCGCCCACCCCGTTCCACAGCAGCAATTACCCTGCTGCCGCAAGCGCATTCGGCGCACAGGCCTGCTACCGCACAGGACTTCCGGCAGCCGGTCCCGGCGATGTTCCGTCGAGGGGGCATGGAGAGTGGTTTCCGGGGTAATCGCGGGGGCGCGGTGACATCCGAAGCCCGTCAGTGAAGGGAGGCACATGAGAAACGGCATTCGAGTCCGGAGAACGACCGGGTTCCCCTCGCACCGCGGTCATCCCCAGAGGTGACCAGCCCAGGCCGTAGCACTTGTTGGAGGTATCCGTGCCCCTCGCCCAGAACCCGCTGTCCGTGGAAGTCGAGCTGCCCCGGGAGGACGTGGCCCTGATCACGGTCGACGGCTACCTGGACGTCGACACCGCGACCGAGTTCCAGGCCCATCTGGCCAACCAACTCCACCACGGCCGACGGCACTTCCTGCTCGACCTCTCGTCCGTACCCTTCATGGACTCGTCCGGGATGAACATCATCCTGCGGGTGTACCAGGAGACCCGTAAGACCGAGGGCAGTGTGCACGTCATCAGTCCGACGCCGGCCGTGCGGCGCATCCTCGATCTGACCGGTGTCAGCATCACCGTGCCGATATCGGAGAGTGTCGACGAGGCCCTGACCCGTGTCGACGCAGGACCGGAGTACCCCGAGGAGCCGGGGGGACAGAGCCTCTGACGGCCGGAGTGCCCCATCGGGCCCGGCGCCGGGGAAGATCGGCGGCCCGGCCTCGCTCCGCCCTGCCCGCACGATGGCTCACCCCTCGCACACTCGGCGACGGCGGCCCCCAACCGCCGTTCGCCCGGACCGGATCACTTGCCCGGGAGCAGGTGTCGTGCGAGGTCGGCGCATGGTTAGAGTTGTCGCCCGGCAAGTGTCACATCGCCGTCTCGTTGCCAGAAGCGGGCTCGGTCGACGCAACGCGGATGAGGAGAGAACCAGGTGCCGGAGCACGAAGCGGACGGACAGCTCGCGACGCCCACCCACGAGGTCAGGGACTTCCTGCACCGCCGGCGTGAGCAGATCGCCCAACGGTGGGCGGACGAGGCCCTGTTCCGCACCGTGTTCACCGTCTCGCGCGACGAGGCGGTGGAAGCGAGCAAGGCCGTCGTGGACGCGCTGGCCCAGGTGGCCGACTCGGAGCAGGTGGAGGACCCGGACGCCGCGGGATTCAGCGGGGTGCGCGAGCAGCTGGCTCGGATGGGGGCGGCCCGCTCGCGAGCGGGGTTGTCCAACACTCAGGTCTCCAGCGAGCTGGCCGCCCTGCGTCCGCCCGTGGAGAACCTACTGGCCGCGGATCTGGAGCAGGCGCCCCTCGAGCACCTGCGGGCGTGTTCCACCGCGCTGACGGTACTCATGGGCACCCTGCGCTTGGTGGCCATGCAGACGGCGCTCAGCGAGTGGCAGGCGCTCAGCGACCGGCAGCGGCTGCAGCTGATGGAGGTGGCCACGCCCGTCATCCGGCTGTGGGACGGCATCGTGGCCGTGCCGCTCATCGGCACCCTCGACAGCGCCCGCAGCCAGATCGTGATGGAGACGCTGCTGAACGCCGTCGTCGACCAGCACGCGCGGTTCGCGATCCTCGACATCACCGGGGTGCCGACGGTCGACTCGCTGGTGGCGCAGCACCTGATGAAGACGGTCGCCGCGGCGCGCCTCATGGGCGCCGAGTGCATCGTCTCGGGCATCCGCCCGGCCATCGCGCAGACCATCGTGCATCTCGGCCTGGACCTGGACGTGATCACCCGCGCCAGCCTCGCCGACGCGTTGGGGTACGCCCTGCACCAGCTGGGCGCGGACATCGTGAAGCCGGGCGCGGGTCAGCGGTGAACGACGCGTACCCCCGTCCCGCGACCGGCCATGTGCCGGTGCTCCGGATCGGCGACGTCCTGCTGGTGACGCTCCAGGGGGACCTGCACGACAGCACGGCGCAGCAGCTCCAGCAGGACCTCGCCGAGACCATCTCCCGTACCGGCGTGCGCGGGGTCCTCATCGACATCTCCGGTGTCGAGATCGTCGACTCCTTCCTCGGCCGGGTGCTGGCCGAGATCGCCGCACAGGTCAAGCTGCTGGCGGCGCGCACCGTGGTGGCCGGGATGCGCCCGGCGGTCGCGATCACCCTGGTCGAACTGGGTCTCACGCTGCCGGGGCTGAGCACCGCGCTCAGCACCGAGGCGGGCATGGAGCTCCTCGCGCAGCAGGCCCCGGCGCCCCGCCCCGGCAGCCCGCGTCAGGAGAGTCCGTGATGCACACCGCCTCGGGCGTGGAGGCCTGCTTGCCCATCCGGTCGGACCTGGACCTGGTGTGGGTGCGACAGCACGTACGGCAGGCCGCTGCCCGGCTCGGCTTCGGGCTGGTCGACCAGACCAAGCTCCTCACCGCGGCCAGCGAGCTGGCTCGCAACACCCTGGTGCACGGCGGTGGCGGACAGATGGAGGCGAGGCGGGTCGGCGGTGCGGGCGTGCAAGGGCTGCAGCTGGCCTTCACCGACGAGGGGCCTGGCATCGCCGACCTGGACCTGGCGCTGAGCGACGGCTACACCTCCGGCGGCGGTCTGGGCATGGGTTTGAGCGGTGCGCGGCGCCTGGTGCACGATTTCGACATCGACACCACGCCGGGCTCGGGCACCACGGTGCGGGTGACGTGCTGGGTGGGACGGCCGCCGCGTCCGCGCGAGGGGGTCTGATGCCCCGCGTGTGGGACGTGCCGGTGCGCGACTCGACCCGGGTGCGCGACGCACGGGTCGCGGCGGAGGGCGCTGCCGCGCTGGCCGGGCTCGACGAGCGGCGTACCGCTGCGGCCGCGCTGGTCGCGACCGAGCTCGCCACGAACCTGCTGAAGCATGCCGAGGGTGGTCAGGTACTCATAGACGTCGTGGCCCCGCCGGTGCTGCGGGAGGGGCTGTGGGGGTCACGGGTGGTGCAGATCGCCGCGGTCGACCACGGCCCGGGCATCTCCGACGTGCCCGCGGCGCTGCGTGACGGCTTCTCCACCTCCCGCTCGCTCGGCGCCGGCCTCGGCACGTGTCTGCGCCTCTCCGACGATTTCGCCCTGCACAGCGTCCCCGGCCGCGGCACGGTCGCGGTGGCCCGCGTGAGTTCGACGCCCCGGGCCACCGAGGGACCGGCCGGGTCCGGGGGCCGGGCCGCCGCAGGGGGACAGTGGCCCGGCGGTTCCCCGCCGTTCGGCACGGTGGCCTGCGGCGCCTCGACGGGCCACGCGCCCGAGCCGGCCGCTGCCCCCGGTCACCCCGGACAGGCCCCTTCGATTCCCGGCGGTCCCACGCGACGGGCCGACCCCGCCCGGGGGACCGACCTCTCGCTCCGCGCAGCCCCCGGCCACGACCTCCCGGCAACCGGCACACCGGGGACCAGGACGACACCTCCCCATGGCCGGGCCGACGCCGGTGCGCCGGGGGACGACGGCGCGTCCCGGACAGCACCGGGCCACAGTCTCGCGGACTCCGGTACCTCGGAGACCGACCCGGCCCCCCGAACCCCCGCAGCCCACGGCCTCGCGGACGCCCGGGCCGCCGGCGGTGATCCCTGGACGAGTCCAGGAGAGCGCCGCGGGGCGACGGCCCCCGGTCTTGCGGCCACCCGGGTCACCTCCCCGCAGAGCCGTTCCTTGCCGGTTTCCGGGGTGCGGGCCGGTGGGGTGAACATCCCCTACGGCGGAGCCGAGTACTCGGGGGACGCCTGGGCGTGGGTCCGGGCCGGGGGCCGGGTGACGTTGATGCTGGCGGACGGGCTGGGGCACGGGCCGGAGGCCGCCCGGGCCTCGTCGGCTGCGGTCACGGCGCTGTACCGCTGGGCTCACCTGTCCCCCGCCGAGTCGCTGCACCGGCTGCACGACGCGTTGCGGGGCACACGGGGCGCGGCCGTCGCGCTGGCCCAGCTCGACCTGGCGGCCGGGCGGCTGCGGTTCGCCGGCATCGGCAACGTCGGGGCGCGACTGCGCACCGACGGCACCTGGCGCCCCCTGCTGTCGCGGCCCGGCATCGTCGGGGTCCACCGGCCCGGCACCCTCCGCGAGGAGGAGGCCGACTGGGTGGGCGACCCGATACTCATCCTGCACACCGACGGCCTGCCCAGCCGCTGGACGCCGCCGTCCGACCCCGGTCTGCCCGCCACCGACCCGGCCGTGACGGCCGCCGTGACGATACGTGACGCCAGCAGTCCCGCCCGGCCGGTGCGGGACGACACCGCCGTGGCCGTGCTGACCTCGAACCCGCCGGAACGCCCATGATGCGCACTTGGCAGATCACCACCGTCACCGACGCGGCCCGCGCCCGCATCTCGCTCGCGCGCCTGGCCGCCGCGTACGGTGTGCCCACCGTCGAACGGACCCGGCTCGCCGCCGACCTCAGCGCCCACCTGCGGCAGTGCCTCACCAAGGGCGGCACCTGGCGGCTCACGATGGACCTCGCGGGCTCCCCCGCCGAGGAAGGCCTGCTGCACGTCGTGGTGACTCCGTCGCCGGAGGCGTGCGCCGCCGGGGAGCCGCTCTGGGAGGTCACGGTCCCCTGTCCCGAAGCGGCCGAGGCCACCGAGGACGGCACCGTCCCCGACGACCCGGCGGCCCTGTCGGAGGCCCTGCTCGGCGCCGACGAGGACACGGCCGTGGTGCTGGACAAACTCACCGAGCAGGAGGACCTGGTCTCCTTCCACCGCGAGGAGCTGCACCAGACCAACCAGGGCGTCCTCGCCCTGCACGCCGAGCTGGACGCGGCCGGGCGGGCCCAGCGGGAGGCCTTCGCCGCCGAGCGCAGCGCCCGCAACGAGGCGGAGAGCGCCCGGCGCCGGCTGACGTTCCTCGCGGACGCGAGCGCGGTGCTGACGGCGTCGCTCAACCACGAGGAGATCGTGCGCCGGCTGCCGGACCTGCTGGTGCCGGAGTACGCGCGCAGTGTCGACGTCTGGCTGTTCGACCACGAGGAGGACAAGCACCGCTCGGCGCCGCATCCGGCCGCCGCGGTGGTCGCGGCCCGCACCGGGCGGCCCCAGTACGCCGCCGACCATCCCGGCAACCTGCCCGGTGTCGAGGACCAGCCGCCGTCGGCCCTAAATCCCGGACGGCCGTTGCTGTGCGTGCCGCTGCCGACGCGGCGGGCTCCACTGGGGATCCTGACGCTCTCGCCGCCCGGGGAACGCTGGGACCCGGACGACGCGGTGATGCTGATCGAGCTCACCCGGCGTGCCAGCATCGCGATCGACAACGCCCGGCGCTTCGAGCACAACCGCGACATCGCCGAGACGCTGCAGCGTGCCCTGCTGACGGATCTGCCTGCCACGCCGGGACTGAGTCTGGCGGCACGCTACCTTCCGGCCACCCACGGGCTGAACATCGGCGGTGACTGGTACGACGCGTTCCCCCAGCGGGACGGCGGCCTCATCACCGTCATCGGCGACGTGACCGGACACGGTCTGCACGCGGCGGTCATGATGAGCCAGCTGCGCACCGCGCTGCGGGCGTACGCCGTCGACGGCGACAGCCCCGGCCGGCTGCTGACCCGGCTGCACCGGTTCCTGCACCATCTCCAGCCGGATCTGTACGCCACCGCCGTCATCGCCCGGTTCCACCCGGACGAGCCCACGCTGACCTGGGCCGCCGCGGGGCATCCCCCGCCGGTGCTGCGGCTGCCCGACGGCACCGTGCGCACCCTCGACGCCAAGCCCGGTGCGATGCTCGGCATCCCGCTCACCCAGGAGATCGCCGACCACACGGAGGACCTGGAGCCCGGCTCGACCCTCGCGCTGTACACGGACGGGCTGGTGGAGCGGCGCGCCCAGGGCATAGACCCCGGGATCGAGCGGCTGGCCACGGCACTCGGCGGGTTCCGGTCCGCGGAACTGGACGCGGACCTGGAGGGTTCGGCGGACCGGCTGCTGCATCCGCTGCTGAGCGATTCGGAGCGGGACGACGACGTGTGTCTGTTGCTGTGTCATGTCCAAGGAGGCGTGGACTCCTGACGGCGGGTCCGGCCGTCCGGGTGTGCACGCGTTCTTCACTCCCACCCGGTGCTTTTCGGCCAGGGTGCGGGCATGGTGGTGATCGACGCGTTCGTCTGCCTGCCGCGTCCGGCTGGCGCGCCGGCCGGAGACACGGTGGGATCGAAAGGGTGCGAACCAGCGATCCAGGGGCAGTCGGAAGGCGTTCGAGGCAGACCGCCTGGAGCCGCAGAAAGGGATGAACACCGTGACACGACCCAGGATCCTGGTGGTTGGCGCAGGCTTCGCCGGCGTGGAGTGCGTCCGCCGTCTGGAACGGAAACTCTCCCCGGACGAGGCGGACGTCACGCTCGTGACGCCGTTCGCCTACCAGCTCTACCTCCCGCTGCTCCCCCAGGTCGCCTCCGGTGTGCTGACGCCGCAGTCGATCGCCGTCTCCCTGCGCCGCAGCAAGAAGTACCGCACGCGCATCATTCCGGGCGGCGCCATCGGCGTGGACCTGAAGTCCAAGGTCTGTGTCATCCGCACCATCACCGACGAGATCGTCAACGAGCCGTACGACTACATCGTGCTGGCGCCCGGAAGCATCACCCGGACCTTCGACATCCCGGGGCTGACGGACCACGCGTTCGGGATGAAGACGCTCGCGGAGGCGGCGTACATCCGTGACCACGTCATCTCGCAGCTGGACCTGGCCGACGCGAGCCAGGACGCCGCGGAGCGGGCCTCGCGGCTGCAGTTCGTGGTGGTCGGCGGCGGCTACGCGGGCACCGAGACGGCGGCGTGCCTGCAGCGGCTGACGCACGCGGCGGTCAAGCGCTACCCGCGCCTTGACCCGAGCCTGATCAAGTGGCATCTGATCGACATCGCACCGAAGCTGATGCCGGAGCTGGGCGACAAGCTCGGCAGCAGCGCGCAGGAGATCCTGCGCCGGCGGGGCATCGAGATCTCCCTGGGCACCTCCATCGCCAAGGCCGGACCCGAGGAGGTCACCTTCACCGACGGACGGGTGATCCCGACCCGCACGCTCATCTGGACCGCCGGGGTCGTCGCCAGCCCGCTCATCGCCACGCTCGGGGCGGAGACCGTCAAGGGCCGGCTCGCGGTCGCCCCGGAGATGAACCTGCCGGGCGACGACGGGGTGTTCGCGCTCGGCGACTCGGCCGCCGTGCCCGACCTGGCCAAGGGTGACGGGGCCATGTGCCCGCCCACCGCGCAGCACGCCCTGCGGCAGGGCAGGCACGTCGCCGAGAATGTCATCGCGTCGCTGCGGGGCCAGGCGCTGAAGCCGTACGTGCACAAGGACCTCGGGCTCGTCGTCGACCTCGGCGGCACCGACGCGGTCTCCAAGCCGCTGGGCATCGAACTGCGCGGGCTGCCCGCCCAGGCCGTGGCCCGCGGCTACCACTGGTCGGCGCTGCGCACCAACGTGGCCAAGACTCGGGTGATGACGAACTGGCTGCTCAACGCGGTCGCCGGTGACGACTTCGTACGGACGGGGTTCCAGGCCCGCAAGGCCGCGCGGCTGAAGGACTTCGAGTACACCGACGCCTATCTGACGCCGGAGCAGGTGCGGGAGCGCGTCGTGGGGTCCGGCGGGCCGGAGTAGGACGGCCCGGACGGGAGCTTCCGCTCGCGGCATGTCATGCTGAGATACGGATCTTGGTGTGAGCAGGGAGAGAATGCGGCGGGTGAGGGCAGCAGGACGCGCGGTGCGGGCACGACTGCGGGACCGGATCGCAGCGTCCGACCCCGGACTGCTGCGTCTGACGGCCGGGTTGCGAACGGTCGGCGCGATCGCCCTCACCCTGGCCGTGCTGTCCCTGCTGCGGGCCGATGTGCACCTGCTGGTGGCGGGGGCCATGGCGGCGATGGTCGCCACCTTCGCCATCCGCGAGAAGCAGCTCGGTCCGCAGGCGGTGACGCTGGCCCTGGGACTGCCGGTGGCCCTGGCCTCGGTCTCCCTGGGGGCGGTCCTCAACACGCGTGTCGTCGTCGGTGACGCGTTCTTCGTCGTCCTGATTTTCTGTGCGGTCTACGGCCGCCGGTTCGGCGACCGGGGCACCGCGCTCGGGCTGATCGGTTTCCAGATCTACTTCCTGTCCCTGTTCGTCGGCGCCACCCTCGCCACGCTGCCCGCGCTGTGCGGTGCCATGGCGGTGGCGTTCTGTTCCAGTGCGCTGATGCGCTTCGCGGTCGTCCCCGCGACGCCCACGGGTGTGCTGCTGCGGCTGCGCCTGGCCTTCCGTGCCCGGCTGGCCCAGCTGGTGTCCGCGCAAGCAGAACTCCTCGACGCCTCCGCGGACGAGATGGACAAGGCGCTGCAGGCCTTGCGCGAGGGGACCGCCCGGCTCCACGAGACGGCGATGATGATCCAGGGACGGCTGGAGGAGGGCACCCCGGACGAGTCGGCGGCACGGCTGGTGCAGCGCAGGATCGCGGACGCCGAGATCGCCGCGGAGCGGCTCGGCCTGCTGCTGCTGACCGCCCGCACCGCCGAACGGGCCGACACGCTGACCTTGCACCTGCCGGGCGCGCCCGTCCCGTCGCTCACCGGGCCGGAGATGCCGGACGAGGCGGGCGCCACGCTGCGCCGCGATCTGCGGGCGCTGCACGCTCTGGTGCTGCGGGCCGGCAGCGGCGACACCGGCACCGGCCTGGCCCATGTGCGCAACCGGCTCCTCGGCTACCGGGACGAGGAGAACCTGCCGCCCGCCTCGGCCGCCGTCCAGGACGTCTTCCGCGGCATCGGCGAGTCGGCCCGCTCGGTGCTCGGGCTGCGGATCGCCTTGGACGGCCCGCAGGACGAGTCGGACGACACCCCCGCAACGGCCCGCTCCCGCGAGGAACTGGACGCCGAGGACGCGGCGATCGACGGCGGCGGCGAGGAGCCGACTCCGGAGGAGCAGACGGGGCTGCAACGGCCCACCACGCGTGCGGCCGTGCAGGTCGCCGTCGGGTCCGCGCTGGCCATCGTGGGCGGCGAGCTGCTGTCGTCGCAGCGCTGGTACTGGGCGGTGCTGACGTGCTGGATCGTCTTCCTCAACACCGCCTCCACGGGCGAGATCCTGGTCAAGGGGTACCGGCGGCTGCTGGGCACGGTGTTCGGCGTGGTGGCCGGGATCGTGCTGGCGGGGCTGGTCGGCAACCACACCTGGACGGCGTTCGCCCTGGTCCTGGTGCTGATCTTCGCGATGTTCTACTCGGCGCCCCTGTCGTACACCCTGATGTCGTTCTTCGTCACCGCGATGCTGGGGCTGCTCTACACGCTGCTGCACACCTACAGCCTCGACGTGCTCGTGCTGCGCATCGAGGAGACGGCGCTCGGCGCGGCCTGCGGGGTGGTCGCGGCGGCGCTGGTGCTGCCGGTGCAGACGGACCGCCGTACGAACGAGCTGCTGGGGACCGTACTGGAGCGACTCGCCGAGGTCACCGAGGCCGCGGTCGGCCAGCTGAGCGGCGGACCCGCGGACGAGCTGCTGGACAAGGCGCGCGATCTGGACCAGTCGCTGGCCGATCTGCGGGCCGCGACCCAGCCGCTGATCCACCCGGTCACACCCCTGCGGACGCGGCGGAACACGGCCCGCTACGTGGTGGCGCTGCTGGAGACGTGCGCGTATCACGCACGGACACTGGCGGCGACCGCCGAACTGCTGCCCACGCATCCCTCGATCGCGGCGGATCCGCGACTGCGGGGGGCCGCCGGGCGCACGGTGCGCAACATCGAGACGATCGCGGCCCGGGTGGCCGACGAGCACGCGGTCGCGCGGGTCGAGACCGGGCCGAGCATCGCCTCCCTGCTGGGATCCGACGCCGGCACGCCGCGCTACGGCCGCATCACCGACCGCGTGCTGCGGCATCTGGAGCGGCTGGACGAGGCCGTGGTGGGTCTCGCCCGGCCGCTGGACGTGCCGGTGGCGGAGCCCAAGGGCTGAGGGCCGCCAAGGGGCGAGAGCCCTCCGGGGAGGACCACGGAGCCGCCGCCCGTCAGAAGTCCGTGGGCAGCCCGCTCACCTCGGCGATGCCCCGCAGCTCCTCGGTCTGCCTGTGCCGGTCCCGGATGTAGTCGGCTATCTCGCCGAGGCGGATCGGGTCGGACGCGGTGGTGGCGTCCGTGACGATCCTGACCGGGCCGGTGTCGTCGACGTCGAGTTCGACCACCTCGTTGTCGAGGCGGCCGGTGACGGCGGTGGCGATGACGAGCGCCACCTCGTCACGGACCTCCTGGGGCAGTTCGTCGTCGCCCCCGGAGTCGAGCGCGAAGTCGAGGCTGGACAGGCGTTCCTCTTCGATCGCCTCCAGGACGGGTTCCACCGCGCGCATCAGCAGGCGGTAGTCCTCCGTGTCCATCCGGATGCGCAGGAGGTCCAGGTACATGTCCACGGGCCGGCCATCGCCATGCGGAATCTCGGAATCGCTCATTGGCATCGTGTTCCCCACGAAACGCGGCTCAGACGCGCCGCCAGCGGGCCATGGCGAAGGAGAACACTCCGAAGAGCACCAGCCCGGCCGCGACGCACACCAGCAGCCAGGGGCCGAGCGGGGTGTCGGCGAAGGTGCGCAGGGTGTCGTCCAGGCCCTTGGCCTTGTCGGGTTCGTAGTCGACGGCCGCGCGGACGGCGAAGACACCGGCCACCGCGAACACCAGCCCTCGGGCCGCGCCGCCGGCCACGCCCGTGACGTCCACCAGCTGCCGCGTCCGGTGGCTCATCTGACCCAGCCGGAGCTTGTCGTGGTACTTGCGCAGCACCGCGCGGACGGCGATCCAGCCGCCGGCCGCCACGATGCCGATCCCCGCGGCGCCGACCAGCCACTGGCCGCCGGGAATCTCCAGCACCTTGGCCGTGGCGTCCCGGGACTGCTGGTCGCTGGATCCGCCGCTCTGGTGGCGGCTGACCGCGAAGGTCAGCACCGAGTAGGCGACGAAGACGTAGAAGACGAAGCGAACCGCCGCCATGAGCCGCTTGCGTGCGCTGCGGCCGTCCTTGCCGATCGAGCCGAAGAGGGCTTCGGACAGCCGCCACAGGGCCATGCCGACGAGCCCTATGCCCAGCGCCCACAGCAGCACCGCGCCGAACGGCTTCTGTGCCAGTTCCTGCAGGGCTCCCCCGCGGTCGGCCTGGTGGCCGGTGTCGCCGAAGGCGATCTGCAGGGCCAGCGCTCCGACGAGCAGATAGATCACGCCCCGGGCGGCGAAGCCCGCCCGTGCCGCCCCCTCGGTCACCGAACCCCGCGCCATCCGCCGGGCCCGCACCTGACCGCCCTGTGCCGTCGCACTCGTGTTCATGTAGACCTCCCGGCAGTCCGGATGCCCCGGGTCGGCGTTCACACACCCTGCACAACCGCCGGACCAGGGGATACCGGTTGTCGGACGGGAGCTGTCTCCCCCAGCGGTACGGCGGAGCCACTCCCGTCACGGGCTCAGGACCGGCGCAGTCTCGTTCCGTGTGCGGCGCGGCCGAGGGCGTGCAGGTGCTCCAAGGCGTCCAGGACGACCGTGCGGTCATGCCAGGCGAGCCATCGGCCCGCCTGGCCGCCGACGGTGTCCAGCGCCTTGTTCTGGCCGTGGTCAGTCCGTTCAGGGGCCGGTCCAGGTGGGCCGAGACCATGCCGACGCACAGCCCGGACGCGGTCGTCAGGGGCACGCTGTGGCAGGCTCTGCTGCCCGGGCCAGGCGGGCCGGTTCGGAGAACACCGGATCGCTCTCCACGTCGTGCACGGTGACCTGGGCGACGTCCCGGGCGGCTTGCGCGCAGGACGTGCCGTCCTCGCCGACGTGGGAGAAGAAGTCGACGAAGTCGGCCGTGAGGCCGGTGTGCTGCTCGATGCTCAGGCCGCCCCGCGCCCGGTCGGTCACCTGCATGTTGCCCATGTCGGTGCCGACCACCGTCAAGGTGGAACGCAGTACGGCCTTCAGGACGGCGCTCCGGCTGCCGGAACCGGACCGGTGCGCCTGTGTGAAGGTCAGCTCCGGTTCCGCCTCGCGGACCCGCCGCGGGAACCACAGGGCGTCCGAGCCGTCGGGCCTCGGTGCGGCCACCAGGACGCCCGCCGGCGTGCGCAACTTGACGTTGTGCAGCTGGGACGCCCGCTGCATCAGGGCGAAGGCGCTCTCCCCGTCCGGCAGCGCGTACCGCTCCTGCAGGATGCCCTGTGCCTGCGAGATCAGCGGGCGCGGGCCCGCAGATCGCGCAGCTGCGCGCGCAGGCGCTCCAGCTCGCCGTCGTCGGCGCCCGCCTGACACCCCGCTGTGGACATGGAAACTCCTGGCGTGTCGATGTCATGGCACGAAGGGGCCCGGCCACGGCTTGCGCCGTCGGCCGGGCCCTCGTTCGGCCTCGTCCTCCCCGTCGCTCAGTGGCGCACCAGGATCAGGCGGGCTCCGTGACCGGCATACGCTGCCCGGCCATCGGCGCGGCGGGCTCGCGAACCGGTGCGGGCGCGATCGCGAGCCACCGGTGGGCGGCCTCCAGGGCGCGCTCGACGTCCCGGGTGCCGGTGGACACGCACAGCGTGTACGCCAGGTCGCGCATCCTGGGGTTCGGCTCCGCCGGTCCGTGGGCGGCCTCGGCGGCCGTCAGGGCCTGGTACTCGTCGACGAGCCGGCGCAGCACGGCGGGGTGGGGCCTCAGCATGTTCGTTTCGCTCCTCGTTGGGTCGGATGGTCAGGCCGTCGTGGAGGGGCCGCCGCTGCCCCGGTTGCCCGTCCGCTGCCCCATGACCTCGTCGCGTACCCGGGCGCAGCTGCGGCTGATGAGGCGGGAGACGTGCATCTGTGAGATGCCGAGGTGGTCGGCGATGCGGCTCTGGGTCATGTCCTCGAAGAAGCGCATGTAGAGGATGGCCCGTTCGCGCTCCGGCAGTCGGCGCAGGCCCTCCTTGGCGGACTCGCGGTCCACGACGACGTCGAAGGACGAGTCGGCCGCCCCGAGGGTGTCCGCGAGGCTGTAGCCGTCGTCGTCGGCCGAGAGTTCGGCGTCCAGCGACAGGGTGCTGAAGCTGTCCAGGGCCTCGAGCCCGGCGTTGACCTCTTCCTCGGTGAGGCCGGTGTGGGTGGCGAGATCCGCCACGGAGGGCTCGGGGCTGCCCGGGTTCTGGGTGAGTTCACGGCGTGCCACCCGCACCTTGTTGCGCAGTTCCTGCACACGGCGGGGCACCCGCAGGGCCCACATGCGGTCCCGGAAGTGCCGCTTGACCTCGCCGGTGATGGTCGGGACGGCGTAACTCTCGAAGGCACCCCGGCTCGGGTCGAACCGGTCGATGGCCTTCACCAGGCCCAGCGCGGCGACCTGCCGCAGATCCTCGATCGACTCTCCGCGGTCGCGGAAGCGGCCGGCGATGCGGTGGGCCATGGGCAGCCACAGGGTGACCAGTTCGTCGCGGACGGCCTCCCGTTCGGGACCCTCCTCCAGCTCCGCCATCCGGGCGAAGAGGGCGGCGGTGTCGGGGGCGTCGTCGTGACGCCGCCGGGAAGCGGGGGTCGTCGTTTCGGGCGTGCCGGGACGGTGGGTGGGCGTTTCGATGAGCATGCGGATTCGCTCCTGAACGGTGGTTTCAGGGACTGACCGCGGGAAGGATGCTGCCCGGATCGCCTGGAGGGCCTCCGGGGCAGCCATACCGCTCCCGCTGGGGCGCCTCCGGTCCGAAGCACGAATTTGCGTCTGCCCTGGGCCCGGGGGAACAAACTCCGCTTTGCAGTGCAATCTGTCGGGCGCTGCCTCACCGGCGTCAGAACAGGGGCACGACGGCGGTGATGCACTTGCCCCCGGAGGGCAGGTCCGACACCCGGACGTCGCGGGCGAGCCGGCAGACGATGGGCCAGCCGTGGCCGCCGTGCCGCATGCGTCCGTGCGGATCGGTGCGGGGCGCGGTCACGGGCAGCGCGTCACTGCGGTCGCTGACCGACACGCGCACGCCGGGATCGTCGACGTCCACGCGGAAGTCGGTGACACCGCCGCCGTGCAGGATCGCGTTGGTCGTCAGCTCCGAGGCCACGAGCAGCGCGTCGGACAGGGCGTTCGTGTCGCACGGGGTGTGGGTGGCCCGGCAGCGTTCGGCCACGGCCAGCTCCACCGCCCGGCGCGCCTCGGCGGGCTTGCACGGCCGGGCCCGGTGAGCGCCGGGCGGCTCGCCTACGGATTCGATCATGTGCTCCTCGCACATTCTGCAGCTCCCTGAAAACACGGACGGATGAACGGGTCCGGACCGCGTTCCGGGGCCGCCCGCAGGGGCCTGCCCGGGTCCTCGGACCCACTGCTTGCTCGACCTGCCGCGGCGTTCGGGGCGCGCACCGCGTGAGCGCCGCGGTCTTACTCTTCGGCTCACCTCTGACCGCACCTGCAAACCTCCGGTCCACCCGGAAGACCCGTGAAACGCGTCGAACGGCCGGTGCCGGTGCCATTTCCGCGCGCTGGGCGGGTACGCGGGGGTGCATGACCGATGTGGTGGATTCTGACGAGCTGTTGCGTCGCATCCGGCGTGCGAGGGAGTGCGCGGTGCAGGAGGAGCGGACGTGGCGGTCCAGGAGCGAGGAACTGGACGCGACCGACCCGCAGGGGGCCAGGGACGCGGCCGTGCGGCGGATGTCCTACGAGGCGGTGCTGCGGGTGCTGGACGAGATCGTGACGCCGGGCAAACACACGCCGGAGGGCTGACCGTACCGACGCCGGGGGCCGTCCGGGTGAGACCGGATTGCGGGGGCACACGCCGGGAACCCGGTGCGCATGACAGCCGACCACACGCGAGCACCGGTTCTGGATGCCCTGGACGAGTACCGACGCAAGGGGCATCTTTCGTTCACACCGCCCGGGCACAAGCAGGCCCGCGGCGCGGACCCGGCGGTCCGGGAGATCCTCGGTGACGCGGTGTTCCACGGGGACGTGCTGGCCTCGGGCGGTCTGGACGACCGGCTGACCCGTGGGCGGGTGCTGCAACGCGCGCAGGAGCTGATGGCCGACGCTGTGCATGCCGAGCACACGTTTTTCAGCACGTGCGGCAGCTCCCTGTCGGTCAAGGCCGCGATGCTGTCGGTCGCGGGACCGCACGAGAAACTCCTGGTCGGGCGTGACGCGCACAAGTCGGTGGTGGCGGGCCTGATCATCTCCGGTATCGAGCCGGTCTGGGTCGAGCCCCGCTGGGACGCCGAGCGGAACATCGCCCATCCCCCGTCGGCCGAGGAGTTCGACCGGGCCTTCGAGGCGCATCCGGACGCGCGCGGCGCCCTGGTCACGAGTCCCACGCCGTACGGGGGCTGTGCGGACCTGCGGGCGATCGCCGATGTGTGTCACCGGCGCTCACGGCCGCTGATCGTCGACGAGGCGTGGGGCGCGCACCTGCCCTTCCATCCCGATCTGCCGTCGTGGGCGATGGACGCGGGCGCGGACATCTGCGTGACCAGCATCCACAAGATGGGCAGTGGTCTGGAACAGGGGTCGGTCTTCCACCTCCAGGGCGATCTGGTGCCGCCGGAGCTGCTGGGGATGCGTGCGGACCTGCTGGGCACCACCAGCCCGTCGGTGCTGATCTTCGCGGGTCTCGACGGCTGGCGGCGGCAGATGGCGCTGCACGGCAAGGAACTGATGGGCGGTGCGCTGGCCCTCGCGGCCGAGGTCCGGGCCTCCATCGAGGAGATCGACGGTCTGCACGTGAACGACCGGGACGACTTCTGCGGTCCGGGTCTGGCCGACGACCTCGACCCGCTGCCCGGCGTCATCGACCTCACCGGACTCGGGATCACGGGTTTCCAGGCGGCGGACTGGCTGCGCGAGCACCGGCGGATCGACGCGCATCTGGTGGACCACCGCCGTATCGGCGCGCAGATCACCCACGGCGACGACCGGGAGACCACCGGGCAGTTGCTGGAGGCGCTGCGGGACCTGGCGCGGGTCGCGCCGGATCTGCCCCGGGCGCCGCGGGTGGAGGTGCCGTCGCCGGCGGAGCTGCGGATGGAGCAGGCGGTGCTGCCCCGGGACGCGTTCTTCGGCCCGGCCGAGGCCGTGCCGGTGTCCGAGGCGGCCGGGCGGGTCGCGGCCGAGATGATCACGCCGTATCCCCCCGGTATCCCCGCCGTCCTCCCCGGTGAGCGTCTGACCGAGCCGGTGCTGGCGTACTTGCGGACGGGGCTGGAGGCGGGCATGCACCTGCCCGACCCCGAGGACCCGGAGCTGGAGACGGTGCGGGTGCTCGCGCGGTGACCCGGGCGTGAAACGGGTCACGCAACCCGGTCTTCGGGTGCGCGTCCGCCCCCCGAATGGTTTACGGTTCATATACGTGGTGACGGAGTCGACTCCTGGTCCTCCGTGCATCACCGCTTACGGCCCTGGCTGGTCCCCCCCCGTCCAGCCAGGGCTTTTTCATGCCCGGGCGACCCCTCCGAAGAAGTCGCGTACGCCGAGGTGCCCACGGCCCCCGCAGCGGCTGAAATGGGCTTAGGACCCTGGACACAGCACCGCAGTCGACCGCCCGGCGAGGAGCTCCGCGTCATGACCAAAGCGATCAAACTCCTGACCGCCCTGCCTCCGCCCCAGCGGCAGCGCCTGATGACGCTCGCCCGGGAGGTGTCCTTCCCCGAGGACACCCGGATCTTCGAGGCGGACGGCACGGCCGACCGCTTCTGGGTCATCCGCTCCGGCGCCGTCTCCCTGGACCAGCAGGTGAACTCCCTGCAGCGGGTGACCGTGGCCAGCCTCGGCGCGGGCGACCTGCTCGGCTGGTCCTGGCTGTTCCCGCCGTACACGTGGGACTTCGGCGCGGTGGCGTTCAGCCCGGTGCGGGCCTACGAGTTCGACGCGGGGGCTGTGCTGGAGCTGTGCCGGGAAGACCCGGAGCTCGGGATGATGCTGGTGCGCAACGTCGCCGAGGTGCTCGCCCACCGGCTGGAGATGACCCGCGGAAAGCTGATGGAGCAGTACACGCTGCACCGGCGCGGAGTCCTGTGAGCCGCGTGGGGCCTCACACCCGGTAGCGGCGCAGCGCCGGTACCGCGGTGGCCAGCACCAGCATCACCACGACGACCAGCAGCCCGCCGCCCGCGACGGCCGTGCGGGGGCCGACGGCGGAGCCGGCGGTGCCGTGCAGCACATCGGCCAGGCGTGGCCCGCCCGCCACGACGACCGTGAAGACGCCCTGCATGCGGCCGCGCATCTCGTCGGTGGCGGCGGACAGCAGGATCGCCCCGCGGAAGACCATGGAGACCATGTCGGCCACCCCGGCCACGGCGAGGCAGGCCACCGCCACCCAGAGGTTGCCGCTCAGCCCGAAGCCCATGATGGCCACGCCCCAGACGACGACCGCCCCGATGACCATCAGGCCGTGCCGCCGGGCCCGGGAGAAGGTGCCGGAGAACAGTCCGCCCAGCACGGCGCCGACGGGGATGGCCGCGAACAGCAGGCCCAGCGCGAGCCCTTCGCCGTACGAGGCGTAGGTCTGGGAGGCGAGCTGCGGGAAGAGGGCACGGGGCATGCCGAGGACCATGGCGACGATGTCGGCGAGGAAGGACAGCAGCAGCACGGTGTGGCCGGAGATGTAGCGGAAACCGGCGGCGATCTCCTTCACGCCCGCGCGCCGCGCCACCGTGCCGGCCAGGGGCGGCAACGCGGGCAGCCGGTACACGGCCCAGACCGTCACGCACAGCGCCAGCGCGTCGATGAGGTACAGCTCGGGCAGGCCGACGACGGGGATGAGGGCGCCGGCGAGCAGCGGGCCGGCCACCTGGCCGGTCTGCATCACCGTCGAGCCGAGGGCGCCCGCGGCGGGCAGTTCGTCCGCGGGGACCAGCCGGGCGATGGAGGCGCTGCGGGCCGGTGCGTTCAGGCCCCAGAAGGCCTGCTGCACGGCGAGCAGCAGCATCAGAGCGGCCACCGATTCCACGCCGGCGAAGGCCTGGAGCCAGAACAGCAGCGAGGTGACGGCGATGCCGCTGTTGGTGAGCAGCAGCAGCTTGCGCCGGTCCATGGTGTCGGCGATGGCCCCGCCCCACAGCGCGAACACGATCAGGGGCACGAGGCCGGCCAGGCTCGCGGCGCCCACCCAGGCCGATGAGCCGGTGATGTCGTAGACCTGCTTGGGGACGGCGACGGCGGTGAGCTGGCTGCCGACGGCCGTGACGACGGTCGAGCCCCACAGCCGGCGGTAGGCGGGGCGGCGCAGGGGGCGGGTGTCCATCGCCCAGCGCCGCAGGCCGCGCCGCCGGGGCGCCTGAGGTTCGGGTTCTCGCTCTTGTGTTGTGTTCTCGCTCGTGTCCACGCGCCGCTTCCTGGATGCTCGCTACATCTTTCCGGGCGGGGATCACTATCGCACCGGCCCGTCGGCGGCCCGCGTCCGAGGTGTCAGCTGCCGACGATGAGCACGGCACCGAGCACGATCATGGTGGCGGCGACCAGGCCGTCCAGGACGCGCCAGGCGGCGGGCCTGGCGAGGAATCGGCCGAGCATGCGGGCGCCGAACCCGAGGGCGGTGAACCAGCACAGGCTGGCCAGCACGGCGCCGAGGCCGAAGGTCCAGCGCAGCGCACCGTGGTCGGCGGCGACGGACCCCAGCAGGAACACGGTGTCGAGGTAGACGTGCGGGTTGAGCCAGGTCATCGCCAGGCAGGTGAGCACGGCCCGGCGCACCGACCCGGCCGCCTCCCCCTCGGTCCGCAGTGCGCCCCCGTCCGGCCGGAACACCCGGCGGGCGGCCAGGGCGCCGTAGCACAGCAGGAAGGCGCCGCCGATCCAGCCGACCACCGTGAGGGCACCCGGCCACTTCACCACCACCGCGCCGACCCCGCCGACCCCGAGCGCGATGAGTGCCGCGTCGGACAGGGCGCAGATCCCGACGACGGCGAGGACGGCCTGGCGGCGGATGCCCTGCCGCAGGACGAAGGCGTTCTGGGCGCCGATGGCGACGATGAGGGACAGTCCGGTGCCGAAACCGGCGGCGCCGGCGGTGAAGGTGCTGGTCATGGCATCGACGCTAGGGGGACTCGCAGGTCGGGTCCAGCTAAGGATTCTTACGTATCATTAGCCCACATGATGATGACCGATCTCCCCCTGGACCAGGTGCGGACCCTGCTCGCCGTCGTGGACGAGGGGACGTTCGACGCGGCGGCGGCCGCGCTGCACGTGACGCCGTCGGCGATCAGCCAGCGGGTGAAGGCGCTGGAACAGCGCACGGGGAGGGTCCTGCTGCTGCGGACCAAGCCGGTGCGGCCGACCGAGTCGGGCGAGGTCCTGGTGCGGCTGGCCCGCCAGGTGGCACGGCTGGAGCACGACGCCCAGGCGGAGCTCGGACTGAGCGGTGCCGGGGAGCCGACCCGGGTGTCGGTGGCGGTGAACGCCGACTCGCTGGCCACCTGGTTCCTCCCCGTACTCACCCGCGTACCGCAGGAGCTGCGGCTCTGCTTCGAGCTGCGCCGCGAGGACGAGGACCACACGGCGGCCCTGCTGCGGGAGGGTGCGGTGATGGCGGCGGTGACCTCGTCGCCGGATCCCGTGCCGGGCTGCTCCGTGCGGCCGCTCGGCCGGATGCGCTATCTGCCCGTGGCCGCGCCGGCCTTCGCCGCGCGGCACCTCGGCGGGCCCCTGGCGCAGGCACTCGGTGAGGTGCCGGTGGTGGTCTTCGACCGGCGTGACGACTTCCAGGACGGTTTCGTGCGCGGGCTCACCCGGGGGCGCGGCGGCGCGAGCGCGCTGCGGCACTACGTGCCGACCTCGGAGGGCTTCGTCGAGGCCGTCGCCGCCGGGCTGGGCTGGGGCCTGGTGCCGGAACCCCAGGCGGACCCCCTGCTGCGTGACGGCCGGCTCGTCGGCATCGCCCCGCGCCGCACGGTCGACGTGCCGCTGTACTGGCAGCAGTGGAAGCTCGACTCGCCGGCGCTCGCGCAGGTGGCTCAGACGGTGACGGCGACCGCGGCGCAGGCACTGCGGGCGTGACACCTCAGTCCCGCGAGGACTCCAGCCGGGCCGCCGCGCTGTCCAGCAGCATCTCCAGGGCCGTCGGATAGGCGCTGGTGAGCATGCGGGTGGCCAGCAGCGGCGCCGCCTCGGCGATGCGGGGGTGGGTGCCGGCGGGCAGGCGGGCGTAGGTGGAGCGCCACATGTCCTCGTCGGCGTGCAGCGCGTCGCTGGGCAGGGCCAGCGAGGCGGCGTCCAGGGCGGCGAAGGCCAGCGTCTGGTCGATGAAGGCGTGGTAGATGCGCACGGTGTCGGGCAGCGGGAAGCCGGCCGTGCGCAGGACGTCCAGGACGGCCTCGTCGGCGGCCAGCTCATGGGCCCGGCCCGTGACGCGGTTCGTCGTCAGCAGGGCGGCCTGCGGATGGGCGAGGTACGCGGCGTGGATGCGCAGTCCGAAGGACCGCAGGTCCGCCCGCCACTCCCCCGTGCGCCGCCAGCCCTGAAGCGCCTGGCCGATGAGCGCGTCGCCGATGGCGAGGGTCAGCTCGTCCATGCCCCGGAAGTACCGGTAGAGCGTGCTCGGGTCGGCGTCGAGCGCGAGGCCGAGCCGGCGGGCGGTCAGCCCCGCGCTGCCGTGCTCGCGCAGCATGCGCAGCGCCGTCTCGACGATCAGCTCCTCGGACAGCACGGTGCCGCTCTTGGTCGGCCTGCGTCGTCGGCGTTTCTCCTCGGGCACCACGGGCTTGGGCACGACGGGCTCCTCCCCTTATGCCAACGCCATTGACCTTATGTCACGGGGCGGCGTTTCATCTCTCCAAGGGCGCGTCACGTTCTTCGTAAATAGGGAGTTTCTGTCATGCGTGTACTGCTCGTGGGAGCCGGTGGTGTCGGCGGGGCCATCACCCGGATCGCGGCCCGGCGGCCGTTCTTCGAGGCCATGGTGGTGGCCGACTACGACCCCGGCCGCGCCGAGGCGGCGGTCGCGGCGCTCGGCGGCGACACGCGTTTCACGGCGGAACAGGTCGACGCGGGCGACGAGAGTGCCGTCGCGCGCCTGCTCGCCCGGCACCGCTGCGACGTCCTCCTCAACGCCACCGACCCCCGCTTCGTGATGCCGCTGTTCCACGCGGCCCGCACCGCGGGCGCCACCTATCTCGACATGGCGATGTCGCTGTCCCGTCCGCACGCCGAGCGACCGTACGAGGAGTGCGGGGTCAAGCTCGGCGACGAGCAGTTCGCTCAGGCCGCGGACTGGGAGAAGGAGGGGCTGCTGGCCCTCATCGGCATGGGCGTGGAGCCGGGCCTTTCGGACGTCTTCGCACGGTACGCCGCCGACGAACTCTTCGACGACATCGAGGAGATCGGCATCCGCGACGGCGCGAACCTGGCCGTCGACGGCTACGACTTCGCACCCTCGTTCAGCATCTGGACCACCATCGAGGAGTGCCTCAACCCGCCGGTCGTCTACGAGGGCGGGAAGGGCTGGTTCACCACCGAGCCGTTCAGCGAGCCCGAGGTCTTCGACTTCCCCGAGGGCATCGGACCGGTCGAGTGCGTGAACGTGGAGCACGAGGAGGTGCTGCTCGTCCCGCGCTGGGTCGACGCCCGCCGGGTGACCTTCAAGTACGGCCTGGGCCGGGAGTTCGTCGAGACGCTGCGGACGCTGCACCTGCTGGGCCTGGACCGCACCGAACCGGTCACCGTGCCCGGGCCGGACGGGCCGGTGAAGGTCTCGCCCCGGGACGTGGTCGCAGCGTGCCTGCCCGACCCGGCGACGCTGGGCGAGCGGATGCACGGCAAGACGTGTGCGGGCACCTGGGTGCGGGGCGTGAAGGATGGTGAGCCGCGCGAGGTGTACCTCTACCACGTGGTCGACAACCAGTGGTCCATGGCCGAGTACGGCTCCCAGGCCGTGGTGTGGCAGACGGCGGTCAACCCCGTCGTCGCGCTCGAACTCCTCGCGACGGGTGCCTGGTCCGGTGCCGGAGTACTCGGCCCGGAGGCCTTCCCCGCCCGGCCGTTTCTGGACCTGCTGACGGACTACGGCTCCCCCTGGGGCATGCGGGAGCAGTGAACGACTGTCCGGGAACGCCCTGTTTCACCGGGCATCGACAGGTCACCCGAAAGAGAGTAAGCATCCGAGAGAGCACGTTTCTACTGCGATGCAGGTGACTTCGATGGACAACTGGCGAGACCACGCTGCCTGTCGGCGCGAGGACCCCGAGCTCTTCTTCCCGATCGGCACCTCCGGCCCGGCTCTGTTGCAGACGGAGCAGGCCAAGGCCGTGTGCCGACGGCGCTGCCCCGTCCAGGAGCAGTGCCTGCAATGGGCCCTGGACACGGGGCAGTCCATCGGCGTGTGGGGCGGGACGAGCGAGAACGAACGGCGCGCGCTGAAGCGCCGCACGGCCGCCCGCCGCCGCTCCGGCTGACACCGGCCACCACCCCTGGGGGTCCTGGTGCCGCGGTGGGCGACGTTCGCCACTCCTTGACGGCGAACGTCGCCCGCCGCGGCACCAGCCGTGCTGCGCCGCATCGGCTGCGCCACGCCGCACTAGCCGCGCCGCAGCGGCCCCCAGGGGTTTCCCTGCCGGGCCACCTCCGCCTTCGCCTCGTCGATCACCCGCTGGTCGAGCCGGCACACCGGGCGGACGTCGGTGACCAGCGGTTCGTTGTCGGGCCCGCGGGCGGTCTCCTTGCCGACGAGCACCCAGGGGTGCACGCCCGGTCCCTTGTCGTGCGGAAGATGCGCGTAGTCGTGCAGACGGCGGGCCACCCAGACCCGCACCGGCCGGCCCTCCCACCACTCCTCGACGCCGAGCGGGCTGGCGGACAGCCCCGGCAGCGGCACGCCCGTCAGGTCGTCGGTGCTGGACACCTCGCGGAGATCGGTCTCCGGGCCGCGCGACCAGCGGACGTACAGGCCCCGGTGCCGTTCGACGAGCTCGGCGAGTTCGTCGAGTGACCGTACGACCCGCAGATCGTCCTGTGCGCTCATGCCATGACCTCCTTTCTCGAAGCGTTCGACGTGGTCAGGCGGACGGAGTACCCGCCCGGCACCAGCGGAACCGGCCGTTCGGTACCGAGCGGTGCGGGCGCCCGGCCGGGGTTAGGCTCGCGGCACACCCGTACCGCCGTGGAGAGGAGCCGACCATGAGCGTGCGCGTGCGCCGTGTCTACGATCCCGCCGAGCCGGAGGACGGTGCTCGGGTCCTGGTCGACCGGCTGTGGCCGCGCGGCCTGGCCAAGGACGCGGCGCGGGTGGACGAGTGGCCGAAGGCGCTCACCCCCTCGACGGAGCTGCGCCGCTGGTACCACGCGGGCGGTGCTTCGTACGAGGAGTTCGCCGAGCGGTACGAGGCGGAGCTCGCCTCGGAGGAGGCGTCCGCGGCGCTCGACGGTGTGCGTGAGCTGGCCCGTGCGGGCGACGTGACCCTGCTGACCGCCTCGAAGACGCCCCAGCAGAGCCACGCCACCGTGCTGGCCCGCCTCCTCGCATCCTGAGGTCCCGAGGAGACGGTCCGTCGCTCCGGGTCAGGCGGTCTGCTTGGCGGCCGCCCGCCCCGCCGCCCGGCCCGAGAAGAGGCAGCCGCCGAGGAAGGTGCCCTCCAGGGCGTTGTAGCCGTGGACGCCGCCGCCGCCGAATCCCGCCACCTCGCCGGCCGCGTACAGTCCGTCGATCGGCTTGCCGTCGTTCCCGAGGGCGCGCGAGTCCAGGTCGGTCTGGATGCCGCCGAGGGTCTTGCGGGTGAGGACGTGCAGCTTGACGCCGATCAGCGGTCCGGCCGCCGGGTCGAGGATGCGGTGCGGGGTGGCGACCCGGCCGAGGCGGTCGCCGATGTAGCGGCGGGCGTTGCGGATGCCCTGCACCTGGGCGTCCTTGGCGTAGGGGTTGGCGATCTGCAGGTCGCGGGCCTCGATCTGGCGCTTGATCCCGGCCGCGTCGAGCAGCGGCTTGTCGGTGAGCGCGTTCATCTTCTCGACGAGCTGCTCGACACCGGCCGCGGTGACGAAGTCGGCGCCCTTGCGCAGGAACGCGTCGACCGGTCCGGGCGCGCCCTTGCCGAGAATGCGTTCCTTGAGGAATCCGGCACGGTCCTTGGCGGTGATGTCGGGGTTCTGCTCGGAGCCCGACAGGGCGAACTCCTTCTCGATGATCTTCTGCGTGAGGATGAACCAGGAGTGGTCGTACCCGGCGATGTCCTCGGTGGTGCGCAGGTGCTTCAGGGTGCCGAGGGTGTCGTAGCCGGGCAGGAAGGGCCCGGGCAGGCGGCGGCCGAGGGCGTCGAACCACATCGAGGAGGGTCCGGGCAGGATGCGGATGCCGTGGCCGGGCCAGATCGGGTCCCAGTTCCGCAGGCCCTCGGTGTAGTGCCACATGCGGTCGCGGTTGACCAGCCGGACGCCCGCCTCGGCGCTGATGTCGAGCATCCGCCCGTCGACGTAGGCGGGGACGCCGGTGACCATCTCGCGCGGCGGGGTGCCGAGGCGCTCGGGCCAGTAGCGGCGGACGATGTCGTGGTTCGCGCCGATGCCGCCGCTGGTGACGATGACGGCCTGGGCGGTCAGTTCGAAGTCGCCGATCGCGTCGCGGTTGGAGGCGACGCCCCGGGGTGCGCGGTCCTCGGCCAGGACGGTGCCGCGCACGCCCCGGGTGGTGCCGTCCTCCACGACGAGCGCGTCGACGCGGTGGCGGTGGTGGAAGGTGAGCAGTCCGTCGCGGGCGGCCTGCTCGGCGTACCGAACGAACGGTTCGACCACGCCGGTGCCGGTGCCCCAGGCGACGTGGAAGCGGGGCACGCTGTTGCCGTGCCCGTGGGCCGTGAGGTCGCCGCGTTCGGCCCAGCCGACGGTGGGCAGGAACGTGATGCCGTGCCCGTCGAGCCAGGACCGCTTCTCCCCCGCGGCGAACTCGACGTAGGCGCGGGCCCAGCGCACGGCCCAGGAGTCCTCGTCCTCCAGCCGGTCGAAGCCGGCACTGCCGCGCCAGTCGCTCCAGGCGAGGTCGAAGGAGTCCTTGACGCCCAGGCGGCGCTGCTCCGGCGAGCCGACGAGGAACAGGCCGCCGAAGGACCAGAAGGCCTGGCCGCCGAGGTTGCCCGCGTTCTCCTGGTCGACGAGGGCGACCCGCCGGCCCCTGCTGGTCAGCTCGTGCGCCGCGACCAGGCCGGCGAGACCTGCTCCGACGACGATGACATCGGCATCCATGCCGACCGTCCCTTCCTCAGTGCTTCGTGTGATCGGGGGTGCCGCTGCCGTCGGTCAGCAGGGCCGTGAGCAGTTGCTTCAGCCAGGCGCGGGCGTGGTCCAGGTCCCGGTCCAGCAGCAGTTGCGTGGTGACACCGTCGTACGCGGCGACCACGGCACGGGCGGCGCCGTCGGTGTCGCCCAGCACGGCGGGCAGTGCGGTGTGCCCGCGGGCCCGGCCGAGCCGGTCGGCGATGGCCAGCCGCAGCCGCGCGCGGTGTTCGAGCAGGCTGCGCGCCACCTCCGGGTCTCGGGCGGCGTGCACGAGGAAGTCCGTCTTCACCAGGAGCCAGTCGCGGTCGAGGAGCAGCACGTCGGTGACGCGGTCCACGGCGGCGGGTACGTCGAGGCCGGGTCCGTCGAGAGCGAGCACGCCGGACACCTGCTCGGCGATCAGGTCGGCCCGCTCGCGGTAGAGGGCGAAGAACAGCTCGTCGAGGCTGGAGAAGTTGGAGTAGAAGGCACCCCTGCTGTAGCCGGCGGCCTCGCAGACCTCCTCGATCGAGACGTGGCCGAAGCCTTTGGCCGCGAACACGGAGAACGCCGCGCGGAGGAGGTTGGCGCGGGTGTGGACCCGGCGCCTGGTCACGCGTCCGGTGGTTTTGTCGGCCGCCACGCCCGGCCTCCTTTCGATCCCGTGAGCCTTCGATACAGGACTGTATTGGATACATGAACGTATCGAAAGAGGGGCCTCACCATGGAACATATTTTCGATTCCGAGGTACGCTGGCAGCATGCACCTCCAGGGCTCCCTCTTCGACCAGGCCGACGAGCTGCGGCTCGGCCCTCTGGACGGGATCCGCCGTACCGACCTCGGCTTCGGCGCCTGGCTCGACGTGCTTTCCGGGTGGCTCAGCGGTTCGGACGAACTGTTCGAACAGCTGGCGGCCGGGGTCCCGTGGCGGGCCGAGCGGCGCACCATGTACGACAACGTCGTCGACGTGCCCCGGCTGCTCGCGTTCTACGCCGCCGAGGATCCCTTGCCCCACCCGGTGCTTACCGAGGCGCGCAACGCGCTGAGCGCCCACTACGGGGAGGAACTGGGCGAGCCCTTCGCGACGGCCGGGCTGTGCTACTACCGCGACGGCCGGGACAGCGTGGCCTGGCACGGCGACCGCATCGGGCGCGGAGCCCGCGAGGACACGATGGTCGCGATCCTGTCCGTGGGCGCGCCCCGCGATCTGCTGCTGCGCCCGATGCGGGGCGGCCGCGACACGGTGCGCCGTCCGCTGGGCCACGGCGATCTCGTCGTGATGGGCGGCTCCTGCCAGCGCACCTGGGAGCACTCCGTGCCCAAGAGCACGCGTGCCGCGGGCCCGCGCATCAGCATCCAGTTCCGTCCGCACGGCGTGCACTGAGCCTGCCGAACGCCCGCGCTCCCCAGGGCCGTTGAGACGGACCCGGCGATTCCGCCTGCCGGGGGTTCTGCTTTGCTACTCCGGTCGGGCCGGGACCATGCAAGGCGGGCGATCATGCGGGCGGACGTACACCACGTCGCGGACGGCACCTATCTGGTGCACGGCTCCGACACCAACTGGGTGATCCTCACCGAGGGGGACGCCGTGACGCTGGTCGACACCGGGTACCCCGGCGACCGGGAGCAGGTCCTCGGCTCGCTCGCCGAGGTCGGCCACTCCCCGGAGGCGGTCGCCGCCGTGCTGATCACCCACGCGCACAACGACCACCTGGGCTCCGCCGAGTACCTGCGCACCGCCTACGGCACGCCCGTGTACCTGCACGAGGCCGAAGTGCCGCACGCCCGGCGCGACTTCCTGCACCAGGTGTCCCTGGGGACAGTGCTGGGCAACGGCTGGCGACCGGGTGTGCTCCCGTGGGCGGTGCGCGCGCTGCGCTCCGGCGGCACGGTGCACAACCCGGTCACGGCCCCCGAGCCGTTCCCGCGCGCCGGCGCCCTGGACCTGCCCGGGCGGCCGGTGCCCGTGCACACACCGGGTCACACCGGCGGGCACTGCGCCTACCACCTGCCCGGCACCGGGGTGCTGATCTCCGGGGACGCCCTGGTCAGCGGGCACCCCACGGCACGCGTCGAGGGGCCGCAGCTGTTGCCGGAGATGTTCCACCACGAGCGGCCGCGGGCCCTGGCCTCATTGGACGTCCTGGCGGAGCTGGAGGGCGAGCTGCTGCTCCCCGGGCATGGACCCGTCCATCGTGGGCCGGTGCGGGACGCCGCCCTGAGGGCCCGCGAACGCGCCCTCTAATCTGATGTGACGATCGGCGGCGAGACAAGGACACCCGGCCCATGGCACTGCAGATCAGCGCGACCAACCCGGAGCACCCCGCGCTCCTGCTCGAACTGCCGTGGGACGTGCCTCTGGAGGAGTGGCCGGAGGAGTACCTGGTGCCGCTGCCGCGCGGCATCTCCCGGCACGTGGTGCGCTACTCCCGGGCGGGCGACGAGGTGATCGCCGTCAAGGAGCTGGCCGAGCGCCCGGCCCTGCGCGAGTACGACATGCTGCGCGATCTGGACCGGCTCGGCATCCCGTCGGTGGACCCGCTGGCCGTGGTCACCGGCCGCACCGACGCGAGCGGCGCCCCGCTGGAGAGCGTCCTGGTCACCCGGCACCTGGGCGGCTCGATGCCCTACCGCTCCATGTTCGAGACGACCATGCGCCCGGCCACCATGCACCGGCTCATGGACGCGCTCGCCGTGCTCCTGGTACGGCTGCACCTCGCCGGGTTCGCCTGGGGCGACTGCTCGCTGTCCAACACCCTGTTCCGGCGTGACGCGGGCGCCTACGCCGCGTACCTGGTGGACGCCGAGACCGGTGACCTGCATCCGCAGCTCAGCTCCGGGCAGCGGGAATACGACCTCGATCTCGCCCGGGTGAACATCAGCGGGGAGCTGCTGGACCTGGAGGCGTCCGGGGCGCTGCACCCGTCGGTGGACCCGATCGAGTTCGGCATGGAGATCTGCGCCCGCTACCGCGGCCTGTGGGACGAGCTGACCCGGGCCTCCGTCTACCCGGCGGGCAAGTACCACTACATAGAACGCCGGATCCGCCGCCTGAACGACCTCGGGTTCGACGTCGCCGAGATGCAGATCGAGCACGCCTCCAACGGCGACACGGTCAGTTTCGTGCCCAAGGTCGTCGACGCGGGCCACCACCAGCGGCAGTTGCTGCGCCTGACCGGGCTGGACACGGAGGAGAACCAGGCCCGGCGGCTGCTGAACGATCTGGAGAGCTGGATGGCGACCCAGGACGACTACGCGCCGGGTGACCCCCTGGGCGCGCGCCCCGAGGTCCTGGCCCACCGCTGGGTGCGGGAGGTCTTCCGGCCGACCGTGCGGGCCGTGCCGCTCGAACTGCGCGGCGCGATGGACCCGGCGGAGATCTACCACCAGCTCCTCGAACACCGCTGGTACATGTCCGAGCGGGCCCAGCACGACATCGGCCTCGACGCGGTGGTCGAGGACTACATCCAGCACATCCTGCCCAAGGCCAGGAAGACGCTGCAGCCGACGGCGGAGTGAGGGGCCGGCGCCCTCACATGGGCGGCACCACCGCCACCGGGCAGTCGGCGTGGTGCAGCATCCCGTGGGCCACCGAGCCGATGCGCGCCCCGACGGCCGTGCGATGGGCCCGGCGGCCCACGACCATCAGCTGCGCCGTCCCGGCCACCGACAGCAGCACCTGGCCGGCGCTGCCCATCTCCACGTGCTCCTCCACCGGCACGTCGGGGAAGCGGTCACGGAACGGCCGCAGCGCGGCGGCCAGGCTCTTCCGCTCGTACGGCTCCAGTCCCCCGGCCTCGTCGAGAAGCTTCAGCGAGCCGGGGCTGTAGGCGAAGACGGGCGGCAGGTTCCAGGCCCGTACGACCCGCACGGTGGCCCCCCGCGCGGCGGCCGTCTCGAAGGCGAAGCGCAGGGCGTCGGCGCTGTCCTCCGGGTCGCCCTGCTGGCCCACGACGATCTCCCGCCCGGCGGCCTCGGACGAGGGCCGGTCGCCGGACCGGACCAGCACCACGGGCCGGGTGGCCTCGGCGATCACCTGCCGGCCGATCGAGCCGAGCAGGAATCCCACGATGCGGCCGTGCCCGCGCGAGCCGAGGACCAGCATCTCGGCGTCGGCCGCGGCGGCGACCAGCGTGCCGGCGACCGGACCCTCGATGACATCGGTGGTCACCGCGAGCTCCGGGTGCTGTTCGGTGACGGTCCCGACGGCCTCGGTCACCGCGCTGTGCACCCACTCGGCCTGGCTGTCCGCGTCCGTGGCGACCGCGGTCTCGACCAGCTCCGGCGTCTGGACCCGCCAGGCGTGCACCACGCGCAGCGGCCGGTCGCGCCGGACGGCCTCCCGCGCCGCCCAGGCGAGGGCCGCGAGGCTCTCCTGCGATCCGTCGACCCCTGCGGTGATCGGGCGTGTCATCCCGCTGCCTCCCTGTGAACGTCACTGTGCCGCCCAGTCTTCACCACCGCCGCGGTTGCCCGCGCCCGTCGGAGCCGATCTCCGTATCGGAGCGCGGCACCGCGATCGAACATACGATGGGCTGAGGTCGGCGCGGTGCTCCGGGACGCCGTGCCGTGAGTCGACCGCCCGGCGTGGGGGACGTATGGCACAGGCCGCCGATTCGGCGCGGACCGTCATCATGACCGTGGACGACGACCCGGGTGTCTCCCGGGCCGTGGCCCGGGACCTGAGGCGGCGGTACGGCGCGTCGTACCGGATCGTGCGGGCGGAGTCCGGCGCGTCCGCGCTGGACGCGCTGCGGGAGCTGAAGCTGCGCGGTGATCTCGTGGCCGTGATCCTGGCCGACTACCGGATGCCGCAGATGAACGGCATCGAGTTCCTCGAACAGGCCCTCGACGTCTACCCGGGCGCGCGGCGCGTGCTGCTGACCGCGTACGCGGACACGAACGCCGCGATCGACGCGATCAACGTCGTCGACCTCGACCACTACCTGCTCAAACCGTGGGACCCGCCCGAGGAGAAGCTGTACCCGGTCCTCGACGACCTGCTCCAGGCCTGGCGGTCCAGCGACTACAGGCCGGTGCCCAGCACGAAGGTCGTCGGGCACCGCTGGTCCTCGCGCTCCTCGGACGTACGGGAGTTCCTGGCCCGCAACCAGGTGCCCTACCGCTGGTACTCCTCCGACGAGCCGGAGGGGCGGCGGCTGCTGGCCGCGGCCGGCGAGGACGGGTTGCGGCTGCCGGTGGTGATCACGCCGGACGGGACCCCGCTGGTCGAACCGGAGGCCGTCGACCTCGCCACCCGCGTCGGGCTGGCGACGACCCCGACGGCCGACTTCTACGACCTGGTCGTCATCGGCGGCGGCCCTGCGGGGCTCGGCGCGGCCGTCTACGGCGCCTCCGAGGGCTTGCGGACCGTGCTGGTGGAGCGGTCGGCGACCGGCGGGCAGGCGGGACAGAGTTCGCGCATCGAGAACTACCTCGGCTTCCCCGACGGCGTGTCGGGAGCGCAGCTGACCGACCGGGCCCGGCGGCAGGCGACGAAGTTCGGCGCCGAGATCCTCACCGCGCGCGAGGTGACGGCCCTGGAGGTCAACGGCGCCGCCCGGATCGTACGGTTCTCCGACGGCTCGGCGGTGGCGGCGCACAGCGTGATCCTGGCGACCGGCGTGTCCTACCGTCAGCTGGCGGCGCCCGGCTGCGAGGAACTGACCGGCTGCGGGGTGTACTACGGGTCGGCCCTGACGGAGGCGCCCTCCTGCCAGGACCAGGACGTGTACATCGTCGGCGGCGCCAACTCCGCCGGACAGGCGGCGATGTACCTGTCCCGGGGCGCCAAGTCGGTGACGCTGCTGGTGCGCGGCGAGTCACTGGCGGCGTCGATGTCGCACTACCTGATCCAGCAGATCGAGGAGTCGCCCAACATCCAGGTCCGGGCCCGCACGGTCGTCGAGTCGGCGCACGGCGACGGCCGGCTGGAGCGGCTGACCCTGCGGGACGTGGACAGCGGGCAGACCGAACAGGTCGACGCGCAGTGGGTGTTCGTGTTCATCGGGGCGGCACCGCTGACCGACTGGCTGGACGGGACGGTGCTGCGGGACGAGCGCGGGTTCATCCTGGCCGGGCCCGACCTGAGCCCCGACGGCCGGCCGCCCGAGGACTGGGAGCTGGACCGGCCGCCTTACCACCTGGAGACCAACGTGCCCGGCGTGTTCGTGGCGGGCGACGCCCGCTCGGAGTCCGCCAAGCGGGTCGCGTCCGCCGTCGGAGAGGGAGCCATGGCCGTCATGCTCGTCCACCGGTACCTGGAGCAGTCATGAGCGGGCAGGCGGTGCCGTGCAACCCGCAGGAGATCGGGGCGCTGTTCCTGTTCGAGAAGCTCACGCCGGAGCAGCTCGGCCGGTTGTGCGCCGAGGGGCGGGTGGAGCGGTTCGAGCCCGGGCCGGTGTACACCGAGGGCGAGCCCGCGACCTGCTTCTACGTGATGCTCGAAGGCACGGTGGTGCTGTACCGCCGGGTCGGGGCGGACGACGTGGAGGTGACCCGGACCTCGCAGCGCGGGGTGTACGCGGGGTCCATGCAGGCGTATCTGGGCGACCGGGTGCGGCAGGTCTACAACAACTCCATGCGCGTCACGGAGCCGACGCGGTTCTTCGTACTGCCCGCCGGCACGTTCGCGGACATCATGCAGGAGTGGTTCCCGATGGCGGTGCATCTGCTGGAGGGGCTGTTCTTCGGTTCGAAGAGCACCCAGCGGGCCATCGGGCAGCGTGAACGGCTGCTGGCGCTGGGGTCGTTGTCCGCGGGGCTCACGCACGAGCTCAACAACCCGGCCGCGGCGGCCGTACGGGCGACCGCGACGCTGCGGGAGCGGGTCGGCAAGATGCGCCACAAGCTGGCGATCATCGCGCAGGGTTCGTACTCCCCGGAGGTCATGGCGAACCTCATCGACATCCAGGAGCGCACGGCCGAGCGGGTCGCGAAGGCACCCGCGCTGAGTCCGCTGGAGGCCTCCGACCGGGAGGACGCCGTGACCGACTGGCTGGACGACCAGGGCATCCCGGAAGGCTGGCGGATCGCGCCCACCTTCGTCCAGGCCGGCCTCGACGTCGACTGGCTGGACCAGGTCGCGGCGGCGGTGGACGAGGACATCCTGCCCAGCGCGATCGGGTGGCTCAACTACACCGTCGAGACCGAGCTGCTGATGGACGAGATCAACGACTCGACCACCCGCATCTCCCATCTCGTCGACGCGGCGAAGCAGTACTCGCAGCTCGACCGCGCGCCCTTCCAGAACGCCGACGTGCACGAACTCCTCGACTCCACCCTGCTGATGCTGTCCGGCAAGATCGGCAAGGAGATCAAGGTCGTCAAGGACTACGACCGTGCGCTGCCGAAGATCCCCGCGTATCCCGCGGAGCTCAACCAGGTGTGGACGAACCTCATCGACAACGCGGTCGCGGCGATGAACAGTACGGGCGGGGAGGGAACGCTGACCGTGCGGACGGCCGCGGAACACGACCGGCTGCTGGTCGAGTTCCGGGACACGGGCGTCGGCATTCCGGCACAGGACCGGGAGCGGATCTTCGATCCCTTCTTCACCACCAAGCCGGTGGGCGAGGGGACCGGGCTGGGGCTCGACATCTCCTGGCGGATCGTGGTCAACAAGCACCATGGCAGCATCCGGGTGGAGTCGGAGCCGGGGAACACGCGTTTTCAGGTGCTGCTGCCGCTGACAGCGGTCGAGGAGGAGTCTGCATGAGTGGCGAGAACGGGATCGACCCGAGTGCGCGGCCCAGCGGCAGCGGGTGTGCCGAGTGTGACGCGGCCGGCGGCTGGTGGTTCCATCTGCGGCGGTGTGCGCAGTGCGGGCACGTGGGGTGCTGTGACAGTTCACCGGCGAAGCACGCGACGGGGCACTTCCGGGAGACCGGGCATCCGTTCGTGCAGAGCTTCGAGCCGGGTGAGGACTGGTACTGGAACTATGAGACCAACGAGCTGTACGAGGGCGGGCCGGAGCTGGCGGAGCCGGTGAGTCATCCGGCCGATCAGCCGGCGCCGGGGCCGGCGGGGCGGGTGCCCGCTGACTGGGCGAAGGTCCTGCGCGCCTGAGCGCCCGGGGTTCGCTGTCCGGTGGCGGCCGCGGGTCGTGTGCGGTTGGTCGCGCCCCCGCGGCGGAGCCGCACCCTGTCCACGTCCCGCGCATGAAAAGAAGGTTGGTTCTGTGCCACAGGCATCATCCGCCACGCCGGTGGTCGGGCGGGATCCTGAACTCGATCGGCTTTCCGGCGTGCTGGGGCGTGCGCGCGCCGGCGAGACGCGGGCCGTACTCGTGGGCGGGGATGCGGGAGTCGGCAAGACGCGATTGCTGGACGAGATCTCGGTTCGGGCCGCCGACTCCGGCATGACCGTGCTCACCGGGCACTGTGTGGATCTCGGAGACGTGGGTCTGCCCTATCTGCCGTTCACCGAACTTCTCGGGGTGCTCGCCACTGACGAACGGTTCGCCGGTGCTCTCGCCGCTCATCCTGTGGTCGAGCGGCTGCTGGGGTCCGGGACCGACTCCGTACGGGACGTGGACGGGCGGCTGCGGCTGTTCGAGGGGATGGCGGGCCTGCTGGCGGAGGTCGCGGAGTCCGCGCCGCTGCTGCTCGTGCTGGAGGACCTGCACTGGGCGGATCAGTCGTCGCGGGATCTGCTGCGGTTCCTGCTGGGCCGGGGCGTGCTCCGGCACCGGCTGGCGGTGTTCGCCTCGTACCGGGCCGACGACCTGCACCGCCGGCATCCGCTGCGGCCGCTGCTGGCGGAGCTGGTGCGGTTGCCCGTCGTCGAGCGGCTGGAGCTGCGGCCGCTGGCCGATCCCGACGTGGACCGGCTGGTGCGGGCCCTGGAGCCCCGGCCGCTACCGGACGCCACGGTGCGGCGGATCGTGGAGCGGGCCGAGGGGAACGCCTTCTACGCGGAGGAGTTGCTCGCGGCCACCGACACCGAGTCGGGCGGTGTGCCCAGCGGACTCGCCGACGTGCTGCTGATCCGTTTCGAGCAGCTCTCCGAGAGGGCGCAGCAGGTGCTGCGGACCGCCTCCGTCGCCGGGCGCCGGGTGGAGCACGACCTGCTGCGGGAGGCGGCCGGGCTGCCGGAGGCGGAGCTGGAGTCGGCGCTGCGTGAGGCGGTGGGGCGGCAGCTGCTCGTCGCCGGTGACGGGGACACGTACTCCTTCCGGCACGCGCTCGCCCGCGAGGCCGTCTACGCCGATCTGCTGCCCGGGGAGCGGGCGAGGCTGCACGGCGCGTTCGCACGGCTGCTCGCCGGCCGCGGGCGGGCCGAGAGCGCCGCCGAACGCGCCCATCACTACCGGGAGAGCCACGACCTCCCCGAGGCGCTGGCCGCATCGCTGGAGGCCGCCGATCACGCCCAGCGGGTCGGTGCGCCGACCGAGGAGCAACGGCATCTCGAAGCGGCCCTGGACCTGTGGCCGGCGGTCGGTCCCGGGTCCCGGCCCCCGGGCGTCGAACGGGTGACGCTGACGCTGCGGGCGTCGGCGGCGGCCGCGCACGCCGGGGAGCTGCACCGGGCGGTGTCCCTCGCCCGGTCCGCGCTGGCCGGACTCGGCCAGGACGCCGAGTCCGAACTCGCCGCGCGGGTCCGCTACACCCTCGCCGGGAACCTGCTGAGCGTGGACAGCCTGACGGCGGCGTTCGCCTACAGCAGCGAGGCACTGGCGATGATCCCGGAGGACCCTCCGTCCCCGACGTGGGTGTGGGCGGCGGCCACGCATGTCCTGGCGGCACGTCACGTCGGGGAGAACGAGACCGCGCTCGAGGTCGCCCGCCGGGCCCTGGGGGTGGCGGAGCGGCTGCGGGTGTCGGACGCCCAGGCGGACCTGCTGATCTCCCTGGCCGTTTTCGACGGCGAGGGGCGGCGGGGCTCGGAGGGCCGGCAGCGGCTGGTCAAAGCCCGGGAACTGGCGCGGAGTTCGGGCAACGCGCCCGTGGAGCTGCGCGCCCTGTTCAACCTGGCCATGGGCTGTTACGAGTCCGGCGCCCTGGCGGAGTGCGTGCCCTGGCTGACGGAGGGCCTGGACCGGGCCCGCCGCGCCGGGCTGCTGTCGTCGACCTATCCGCTGGAGATGCGCTACCTGCGGCTGTTGGTGCTGAACGTGCTGGGCCGCTGGGACGAGTGTCTGCGCGCGGCGGCGGCCGACGCCGACGTGCTGCCGGCCGCCGGCGGCTACACGATGGGTCCCGCCCTGTACGTCACCCTCGCGCGCGGTGACTTCGCGGCCGAGGACCGGGCCCGTGCCCTGCTGGACGGGCCGTTCGACTGGATGGCCACCCTCGTCGCGGGCATCGTGCTCACCGACGCGGCGGCGTTGCGCTCGGACCCCGAGGACGCGGTGCGGTGGATGCGGTCGACGGTCGAGGGCCTCATCGACGAGGCGGGTGTCCGCCCGGACGTCACGGTGCGGCTCGCCGCGCTGGCGCTGTCGGCGGTGGCCGACGCGGCGGCCGGACTGCGGTCGGCCGGCGACGAGGCCGGAGCCCGTCGCTGGACGGACACCGCGACCGAACTGGTGGACGTGGCGCGGACGATGGCGACCCGTGACGACGGCACGCCCCAGGGCCCCGAGGGACAGGCGTGGCTGGCCCGGGCCGAGGCGGAGTGGACCAGGGCCGTGTCGGGGCCGGACGCGGCCGCCTGGTCGAGGGTGGTGACGGCGTTCGGCTACGGCGACGTCTACGAGCGGGCGCGGTGCCGGCTGCGGTACGCCGAGGCTCTGGTGGCGGCCGGGCGGCGCGAGGAGGCGGCGTCCGAGGCCCGGGCGGTACGGGAGACCGCGGACCACCTCGGTGCCACGCCGCTGCGCGAACGGGCGGACGACCTGATCCGGCGCGGCCGGCTGTCGGACAGGCCCGGCAGCGACGACCGGGCGGCCGTCCTCACGGCGCGCGAGCAGGACGTGCTGCGGCTGCTCGCCCTCGGCCGCAGCAACCGGCAGATCGGCGAGGAGCTGTTCATCAGCGGCAAGACGGCAAGCGTCCACGTCTCCAACATCCTCGCCAAGGTGGGCGCGTCCAACCGCGGCGAGGCCGTGGCGATCGCCTACCGCGAGGGTTTGATCGCCCCGGAGCCGACGGCGTCCGGCTGACCGCCCGGGCAGCTGAACGAGGCGGCCTGCGGCCGTGGTCCCCTCGTTCGACCCTGTCGTCGTCACGGGGCGTGGCACGCGCATCTGCCGCGTCGCCGCCGGCCGTCGGCAGGTCCTAGCCGGCCCGGCAGTCGAGGCTGTCCAGGTCGACGGCGTCGGCCATCGCCCGCATCCCCTGGTCGTTGGGGTGCAGATGGTCGCCGCCGTCGAAGGCGGGGCGGATGCGCTCGGGGTCGTCGGGGCTGCGCAGGACGCGGTCGAAGTCGGTGACCCCGTCGAACTCGCCGCTGTCCCGGATGAAGGCGTTGACCTGCCGTCGTACCGCCTCCCCGGCGGGGTCCCACTCCTGCCAGCCCTTGTAGGGGGCGATGGTGGCTCCGACGACGCACTTCCCGGCCGCGTGCGCTCGGCTGATCAGCCTGCGGTACCCGGCGATCAGCCCGGCACCGGTGGCGCCGGGTTCGGCCTTGATGTCGTTGACGCCCTGGAAGAGGAAGACCGTGCGCACGCCCGGCAGCGAGAGCGCGTCGCGCTGCACGCGGTTGAGGGTGCTCTGCCCGGGGCCGTCGAGGAGAACCTTGTTCGCGGCGATGCCCGCGTTGGCCACCCCCTCGACGCCCGTGCCGGTGGAATCGTTCAGGCGGCGGGCCAGGAAGTCGGGCCAGCGGCGGTCCCGGTCGGTGGTGGAATGCCAGCCGTCGGTGATGGAGTCGCCGAGTGCGACCACGGCCCCCGTCTTCTCGCGGGGCCGTACGGTGACGGCGTCGAGGTAGAACCAGGAACCGGTCCGCTGCTTCCAGTGGGTCGCGCCCTCCTCCGCGGCATGGTCGCCGACGGTCTTGTAGGACGTCTGCATCGCCAGCCAGTGTCCGGTGAGCGCGCCGCCCGCCCGGGGTACGTACATGCTGACGGCGAGGGTGCGCCCGGCCGGAACGCGGCCGGGCAGCGGGTCACTGTAGACGATGCCGCCGGCGGGGACGGTGACGGAGCGAGCGCCGTCGAAGGTCAGACGCTTGTTGGTGCCGGGGACGAGTGCGGCACCGGCCCGTCGCAGGCCGGCGTGGACGTTGGTGAACGTCGCCGGCCGGTCGCCGAAGGCGTTGGACAGCCGCACCCTGAGGCCGCTGCCGCCCACGCTGGTACGCACCATCAGCCGGTAACCGCGGCCGTCGGCCGCCCCGTCGGCCGCCTCGCTCAGATGGCCTGCGGACGAGGCCCAGGTGACCACACTGGGCCCGGCCGCCCTCGGCGGACTGGGCGGTGGGCCGGGCCGCTCCTGGGGCACCGTGCCGGTCCCGCAGCCCAGCGCGACGCAGCAGGTGAGGGCGGCCAGGGCGGCTCGGCAGCGGGGGCGGGCGGTGCGGGACATCTTCGGCTGCGCTCCTTCGGCCGGTCGGGGCGGGTGCGGGCGGAGGTCGTCCCGGCGTACCTCACCGTAGTGGTGCGGTCGGCAGCGCTGTGCAGGTGGTCCCGACGGGCGTGCCGTCCCTTGCGGTCTGTGAAGCGGCATGAGCCGTGGGTGGCGGAAGCGGCCGCCCGCGTGTTCTTGGCGGAGGGAGACGCTCCGGGCGAGGATGCCCGGATGAAGGGTGACCTCTTTTCAAGTGAGCACGTGGTGCAGCCGGCCGTGGCGCCGGGCATGACGGTCGAGAACGCCAAGTGCGTCCGCTACACGGTGAACGGCGAGATGCTCGCCCGGCAGGGAGCGATGATCTCCTACCGCGGCGACCTCCAGTTCGAGCGCAAGGGCCAGGGCGTGGGCGGCATGCTCAAGCGCGCGGTCACCGGGGAGGGCCTGCCGCTGATGGCGGTGCGCGGGCAGGGCGAGGCCTGGTTCGCGCACGAGGCACAGAACTGTTTCATCGTCGACGTCGAGCCGGGCGACGAGTTCACGGTCAACGGCCGCAACGTCCTGTGTTTCGACGCCACGTTGTCGTACCGCATCGCCACCGTGAAGGGCGCCGGCATCACCGGCGGCGGCCTGTTCAACAGCGTCTTCACCGGGCACGGCAAGCTGGGCCTGGTGCGCGAGGGCAACCCGCTCGTCATCCCGGTCTCGTCCCGGTACCCGGTGTACGTCGACACCGACGCGATCGTGGGATGGACCGCGGGACTGCAGACCTCGCTGCACCGCTCGCAGTCCATCGGGTCGATGCTGCGCGGCGGCTCCGGCGAAGCGGTGCAACTGGTGCTCCAGGGCGAGGGGTACGTCGTCGTCCGGCCCAGCGAGGCGACACCGCACAAAGCCGGCCAGCACTGAACGCCCCTCAGGTGATCTGCGCCTCAGAGGCAACCCGGTCCGTACCGCCGACGTCTTGATCGGCAACAGGTGCTGCCCTGGCCCTTGTGGCCAGGGCAGGTTCTCACCCTTCTATGCACACCATGTATACGCGCTGTGTATACATGGTGTGCATACGGACCGAAAGGCATCGATGTACGGCAAGGCATTCGCCCCGGAGTACCAGGGCGCGCTCACCACCCTGTCCGTCAACTCCTCGCTGACCGACGTCCTGGCCGCAGGCACCGAGCAGCTGAGGGCCGCGGAGCGTGCGGGACAGCCGGGGGAGGCGGCGCGCTCCGGACTCGCGGTGGCCGAGGCACACCGCCGGCTGGGCCGGGTCGAGGAGGCGGAGCGGGCCTGGAAGGCGAGCTACCGCGCGGCCCGGCAGGCCGGGGACCTCGGGGCGATGGCCTGGGCGTTGTGGAGTGGCGGCACGCTGGCCCGGCAGCGCGGCGCGCTCCCGCTGGCCCGCAGGCTGCTTCAGCTGGCGGCCGACCTGGGCGAACGCGGTGGGGACGTCGTCGTCCGGGGCTATTCGCTGGCCGGGCTGGCCGAGACCGGCCGCATCCAGGGCGACTACGAGGCCGTCGGCAGACTGCACGAGCAGCTGCTCGCCGAAGCCCGGCGGCGCGGCGAGGCGCGGCACACGGTGTGGGCCCTGGAGGGCATCGCGCAGATGCACCGCAACACCGGCCGCTACGACTCGGCGTACGCGCTGTTCGAGGAGGCCGCCGGGATCGCCGCTCGTGCCGACGACCACCGCGGCCACGCCTGGGCGCTGCGCGGGCTGGCCGATGTGGTGTCGGTGCGCGACCAGGACACCGAGCGGGCCCTGGGGCTGCTGACCGAGGCGGAGGCGACGTGCCGCACGATGCGGCTGTCCAGTGCTCTCGCCTACAACCACAAGATGCGCGGCAACGTCCTTTACCGGGCGGGGCGTTACGAGGAGGCGCGTGAGCTGTACGAGGAGGCGCTCGCGGAGTTCCGCGAGATGAGCGAGCCGCGCGGGGAGGCACTCTCCCGGCTGGGACTCGCCAAGTCCCTGGCCCGCCTGGGCCGCGATCGTGAGGAGACGGCGGCCGAACTGGCCGACCTCGCCGTCCTGCTGGAGCGCATCGGCCTGCAGCACGCCCGCCGGATGGTGGCCCGGGCCCATGAGGAGCTCGGCATACCGTCGGCCGGGCAGGCGACGGGGGCGGCCCTGTGACGGCGCTGCCGACGACGGTGGAGACAGCCCGCAGGAGCGCCACGGCGGCACCGGCGCCGGTCACGCAGGCGCCGCCGGCCCGGGAAGCCGGACAGGCGGCGCACGAGGGCACGACGACACCGGCCCCGGCCCCGGCCGCCGCGCGGCCGTCACGCCAGGGCACGGCGCCCGAGGCGTCCGCAACGGCACGGACGGCGCGCCGGGGCGAGCCGCACGATCGCGCGGCCGACGCCGGTGACGTCCCCGCGGTTCTGGGCCGCTGCCGCGCCCTGGTCCGGCCCGCCCTGGAAGAAGCCGTGGGGCGACTGCACCCCTGGGTGGGCGAGATGGCCGCGTACTCCTTCGGCTGGTGCGAGGTCGGGGGTGCGCCGGCCGTGGCCCCGGGTGGCAAGGGCGTGCGGCAGGCACTGGCTGTGCTCGGCGCGGAGGCGGCCGGTGCGCCGGGCCGGACCGGGGTGGCGGCGGCGGTCGCGGTGGAACTGGTCCACACCTTCTCCCTGCTGCACGACGACATCATGGACGGCGACGCGGACCGGCGCAGCCGCCCCACCGTCTGGAAGGCCTATGGCACGGGTCCCGCGGTGCTGGCGGGCGACGCCCTGTTCGCCTTGGCCGTCGAGACGCTGGCCGCGCGGCCCGGTGGTGCGGCGGGCGTGCGGACGCTGTCCGCGGCGCTGGGTGACCTGGTGCGCGGACAGGCGGACGACCTGCTGTTCGCCGACCGCCCGTGGACCGGCCCGGAGCGGGTACGACCCGAGGAGTACCGGGCGATGGCGGAGCACAAGACGGGCGCGCTGCTCGGCTGTGCGGCGGCGCTCGGTGCCGTGCTCGGCGGTGCCCGTCCCGAGACGGCCGCCGCGCTCGACCGGGCGGGCCGGCACCTGGGGGTCGCGTTCCAGATCGTCGACGACGTGCTGGGCATCTGGGGTGACCCCGATGTCACCGGCAAACCGGTCCACGGTGATCTGCGTGAGCGGAAGAAGACGTTTCCGGTGCTGGTGGCCCTCGGTTCCCCGATGGGCGGCCGGATCGCGTCACTCCTGAAGTCGGGTGCGGCGACCGGCACGGCGGCCGCGCTCATCGAGGAGGCCGGCGGCCGTGCAGCGGCCCTCGCGGAGGCCCGCCGGCACCTCACCGCCGTCGAGACCTCACTCGCCGGAGCTCCGTTGGCAGCGGAGGCCGCCGGGGACCTGCGGTCGCTGCTGGAGTACCTGGTGCGGCGCGACGTCTGAGCCGCCGGGCTCGGGTGCGCCGGTGGCACAGGGCGTACCCGCGCACCGCTTTGACCTCGGCACCCTCGGCACGCCAGGGTTCGATACGGCGCGTTCCGCGACCCCGCGCCGGAAGGACACCTGCCATGATCGGCATGCTGGAGATCGAAGCCGCGGCCGCGCGAATCGCCGGGCACGTCGTGCGCACCCCGACCGTGGACAGCCCGGGGTTGTCGGCGCTGCTCGGTGCACCGGTCACCGTGAAACTCGAACTGCTGCAGCGCACCGGCTCGTTCAAGGCACGCGGAGCGGCGGCGAAGCTGCTGTCGCTGGGCGCGGCCGAGCGGGCCGCCGGGGTCGTGGCGGTCAGCGGCGGCAACCACGGGATCGCCGTCGCGACCATGGCCGCGGCCCTCGATGTGAAGGCCACGGTGGTGATGCCCCGTTCGGCACCCGCCCGTGCCGTGGAGATCGCGGAGGAGGCCGGCGCGTCGGTGCGGCTGACCGACGACATGGACGGCGCGTTCGCGCTCATGACGCGGCTTCAGCAGGAGGGTCTCACCCTGGTCCATCCCTTCGACGATCCCGCGGTGATCGCCGGGCAGGGCACGGTCGGGCTGGAGTTCGCCGCCGACGCCGGTGAACTCACGGACGTGCTCGTGAGCATCGGGGGCGGCGGCCTGATCGCCGGTGTCGCAGCCGCGCTGCGGGCGTGCCGGCCCGGCGTGCGGGTGTGGGGCGTGGAGACCGAGGGCGCCCAGGCCATGTCCGAGGCGCTGGCGGCGGGCGGCCCGCGACCGGTCGACCTGTCGTCGATCGTCTCCACCCTCAGCGCTCCGTCCGTGTCGCAGCTGACGTACGACCATGTATCCGCGCTGGTCACCGAGGTCCTCGTCGTTCCGGACCGGGAAGCCGTGCGGGGCGTGCTGGACCTGGCCGAGCACGCCAAGGTGTGGGCCGAGCCGGCAGCGGGCTGCCTGCTGCCCGCGGCCCGGCAGGTCCTGGAACGGGTCGGTGACGGTGCGCGGCTCGGCCTGGTGGTGTGCGGGGGCAACGCGACGACGGACGACGTGTTCGCCTGGTCGCGTCGCTTCGGGCTGCGCTGACGCTCCGGCCCCTCCCGGGAATCCGTCGCGCAATTCATCGGAGGGCTCCGAGTTCAGACGTTGCACCCCTCCGCATTTACCGCCGGTTACCACCAGGCAGGGCTCGAATTCGCGGATCAACGGGCCGCGGCGGGCGAATTCCTCGCGCCCGTCGTGCCCCGGCCCGCCGAGGTGAGCCGCGCCGGGGACTCGAAAAACCCTCTTTCTTCGCACACTTGCTCCCACCCTTTGAACAAAAGACAGGAACGAGGACCGAGTTGCGATCCGTTTGAACGCAGGCCGCCTCACCCCTCGTACTTCTGGAAAAGGTGAGAGCCAGGTTTCCAGCGAGGGATGGCCATGGGCAGGGCGCACGTCTCCACACACCAGTTGGTCGCCGGCCGGTACCGGCTGCTCGAGATCATTCACCGCGAGACCAACCGCATCTGCTGGTACGCCGAGGACACCGGGGCCGGCGAGATCCCCCGCCCGTGCCTCGTGACCCAGATCGGGCTTCCGGAGGACCCCCGCGGGGCCGAGCGCCGGGCCGCCGCCCGCCTGCTGCGCACGACCGAGAACATGGCGCTGCTGTGCCCCGGCCGGATCGCCGCGGTCGTCGACGCGGTCGAGGAGGCCGGCGCCCTGTGGACGGTCAACGAGTGGATCGACGGCACCCCCCTCGGTGAACTCCTCTCCGAGCAGGGCACGTTCAACTACGTGCGGGCGGCGCGGATCGGCCTGGAGCTGCTCGACGTGCTGGACGCCGCGCACGCCGAGGGCATCACGCACGGCGAACTCAGCCCCGGACAGGTGTTCGTGCGCGAGGACCACTCGGTCGTCGTCACCGGCTTCGGCCTGGCCGGCGCGACCCTCGCGCCCCGCCTGACGGCACCCGCGTTCGCCTCCCCGGAGCAGGCCCGCGACCAGCGCATCGGCCCCGCGGCCGATCTGTGGGCGCTGGGCGCGATCCTGTACACGACGGTCGAGGGGCGCCCGCCCTTCCGGGACCGGGGGCGCCCGGAGAACACACTGAAGGGCGTGGACCGGCTTCCGCTGCGCACGCCGGTGCGCGCCGGGCCGCTCACCCAGGTCGTGCAGGGGCTGCTCCGCAAGGACTCGCGAGAGCGGCTGACCCGCCCGGTGGTGCGTGAGGCGCTGACCCGCGCCCTCAGCGAGGACCCCGAGGCCGCCCTGGCCGCGGCACCGGTCCCGCGGCTGCGCGGCGCGTACGCCGCGGTGCGGACCGGGAACCCTGCGTGGAGCAGACGGACCGTGGTGGCGGGAACGGCCCTGGCCGTCGTCACCGTGGCGGTCGCCGTGCTCGCCGCGACCCAGGGGCTGCCCGGCACGGACGGCGGCAGCGACGCGGCCGAATCCCCGGCCCGGCCCCCGGCCTCCGCCGCCACTCCGGGCGAGGGCACCGGCGGCGACAGCGCCGAACCGTCCGGGGCGCCCAGCCCGCCCGCGTCCCCCTCCCCCACATCCACTCCGTCCTCCCCGGCCCCCCCGCCGCCCGAGCCCACCCCCACACGCACCCCCTCCTCCCCGGCCACGGCCCTGCCGGCCGGCTTCCAGCGCTACCGGGCGGCGGAGGGCTTCTCCGTCGCGCTCCCCAAGGATTTCGAGCGGCTGGACACCGACCGCGACGGCGAGGTGTACCGCGTCGTCTTCGGCGCCGAGGACGACGACCGCACGCTGGCCGTCACCTACAGCGACCAGGCGGGCCCGGACCCCGTGGCCGTGTGGCGGGACGACGTCGAACCCAACCTCAAACAGGCGGACGGTTACGACCGGATCGGCGCGATCCGCGCGACGACGTACCAGGGCCGCAAGGCCGCCGACATGGAGTGGACGGCATACGTCGACGGCACCCGGGTGCACACCTACGGCCGGGGCTTCCTGCTCGGTGGGGGGCGGAGCTTCTCGCTGCGCTGGACCACGCCGGACGCCGACTGGGACACGGCCGCCAACCAGGAGGCGTTGCGCACCTTCTTCAAGACCTTCCGGCCGGAGTCAGACTGACCGGCGCGGGGCGCGCAGGGCGGTGAGGGGGCCGGGGTGCAGCGGAGGGGTGCGCCAGTGCGCGGTGAGGGTCCCCTCCGCGAGGGAGCAGGTCAGCGCCAGGCGGTGCGGGGTCTCCAGGAAGAGCACGTCCACGGCCAGCGTGCCGCCTTCGGTCCAGCCGCCGCTCACCGCTGTCGGGACGGGTTCCTCGGCGACCGTCCAGCCCTCCCGCGCGATCCGCAGGTCGAGCCGGTCCGGACGGTCCGGCCGGTCCCCCTCTCCGGTGAGGGTGAGCGTCCAGCCGCCGGTGTGCCGGGTGAGCGCGGCCGAGCGGACCGGTCCGGCCGCATCGGCGGGCGTGAACGCGGCGCCCGCCCAGTCCCGCTCCCTGCCGGAGGGTGCGGGACGGCCCGGGGCGGGCGGCAGCGCGAGCCGGCCGAGACGCTCCCGCAGCTCCGCGTCGGCGGCCTCGCGGCCGGTCAGCGGCTTGGAGCCGAAGGCGGGCAGCAGATGCGTCCAGACCAGGTTCAGGTACTCCTGCATCCGCTCGGTCGCCGAGGTTGCCGCGATCACCACGTCATGCTCCGGCAGCACCAGGCAGAACTGGCCGAACGCGCCGTCGCCCCGGTAGCCGTGCCGTGACGTCCAGAACTGGTAGCCGTAGCCCTGGTCCCAGTCCTGCCGGTCCACGTCTCCCATCTGGCCGGCGGTCGGTGTGCGGGGGTGTGAGGCGCGGGCCGCCCACCCCTCGGGCAGCAGCCGCTCGCCCTCCCAGAGCCCGTCGCGCAGATACAGCTGTCCGAACCGGGCGATCGCGTCGGTGGTGGCGTGCAGGCCGCTGAAGCCGAGCTCGCGGCCCGTGCGGTCCCACAGCCAGGCCACCTCGCCGATGCCCAGCGGATCCAGCAGCCGAGGCCGCAGGTACGCGGTGAGCGGCTGCCCCGTCACCCGCTGGACGATCGCGGCGAGCGTGTAGGTGGCGGGCTGGTTGTAGGCGAAGACGGTGCCCGGGTCGGCGTCCGGGGGCAGCAGCAGGAATTGCCGGACGGGCTCGGCGACGCCCCGCCGGAAGGCCTCGTCGACGGTGTCCCGCCGGTGGCCGCTCGCCATGGACGCCACGTGCCGCACCAGCATGGCCCGGCTGCGCGGGTCGGTGATGTCGGCCTGGAACTCCGGGAAGTACGAGGTGACGGGCGCGTCGAAGTCGAGCAGCCCCTCGGCCTCGGCCAGGGCGGCGGCGGTCGCGGTGAAGCTCTTGCTGAGCGAGTACAGCAGGTGGCGGCGTCCGGCGGTGTACGGCGCCCACCAGCCGGCGGCGACCAGCTGCCCGTGCCGCATGATCATCAGGCTGTGCGGCTCGATGTCGGGCGCCGCTTCGAGGGCGTCGAGGAAGGCGAGCACACCGCAGGCGTCGACGCCTTGTGCGGCGGGGGTGGAGTGCGGCAGGGCCGGGGCGCTCATGCAGGCATCCTGCACCCGCCGGCGACCTTGATCGAGCCGTTTTCAAGTCCTGTGTCAGGGGACTCGCCGGTTATGGTGCAAATCGGATACACGATGATGACCGAGCAGGCCGGCCCCCGAGAGCTCGTGGACCATGTGGTGCGGGCCGAGGAGGCGGGCTTCGACTTCTCGGTGACCTCCGACCACTACTTCCCGTGGCTGCGCTCGCAGGGCCACTCGCCCTACGCGTGGGCCGTGCTCGGTGCGGCGGCCCAGGCCACGTCACGTATCCCGCTGATGACGTACGTGACGTGTCCGACGTTCCGCTACCACCCGGCGGTGGTGGCGCAGAAGGCCGCGACGCTGCAGTTGCTGTCCGAGGGCCGGTTCCGGCTGGGGCTGGGATCGGGCGAGAACCTCAACGAGCACGTGGTGGGCGGCGGCTGGCCGTCCGTCGACGTGCGGCACGAGATGTTCGAAGAGGCCGTGGAGATCATCCGGGCCCTGTTCCAGGGCAAACACGTCAACCATCGCGGCACGCACTTCGACGTGGAGTCGGCCCGGCTGTGGGACCTGCCGGACGAGGCGCCGCCCATCGGCATCGCCGTCTCCGGGGAGCGGTCCTGCGAACTCGCGGGCCGGCTCGGCGACCTGGTCATCGCCACCGAGCCCAAGGCCGGGCTGCTGGAGTCGTTCGACCGGCACGGCGGCCGGGGCAAGCCCCGCGTGGGCCAGCTGCCGGTCTGCTACGACCCCGACCGGGACGCTGCCGTTGAGCGGGCGCACTCCCAGTTCCGCTGGTTCGGCAGCGGCTGGAAGGTCAACTCGGAGCTGCCGCACCCGGATTCCTTCGAGGCGGCGACCCAGTTCGTCACGCGGGACGACGTCGCCGACGCCATCCCGTGCGGTGACGATCCCGGCGCGTTCGTCGAGGCCGTCCGACCGTACGCCGAGGCCGGATTCACCGAGGTCGCCCTGGTGCAGATCGGCGGTGAGTCGCAGCCGGCGTATCTGGACTGGTCGGAGAAGACCCTGCTGCCGGCGCTGCGGGACGCGTTCGGCTGAAGTCCTCGGCCAGCGCCTGCACGATCTGCTCGACCAGTTGAGCCCTCCGCCCCGGGGGGCTCTTCTTCACGAGCGCGCTGATCCGCTGGGCCTCCTCGGTCGTGGGCAGGTACCCCGCCAGGAGCAGGGGCAGCAGCAGGCGCCGGACGAGCACTTCGCTGGCCGAGCTGACCTGCGGCCTGCGCAGCACCGAGACGTTGACCCGGATCGCGTGCTCGTTGCCCGGCGGGACTCCCGGCCGGTCCGTCTCGATCGCGGCATAGCGGTAGCCGTGCGCCCGGTCGCAGGGAGGGCAGCCGGCCGGGCCGCGCGTGAGCCGGTCGCCGCAGTCGGGGCACCGGAGCCGGTCGAAAGCGGCGTCCACCAGCCGCCAGTCGTGCCGGTCGGGTTCGGCGACGACCATCTCGGCCAGTGCCCGCTCCTGGTCACCGCCCCCCGTCGTGTCCCACTGCCGCAGGAAAGCGGCCCACTCCCCCTCGACGATGCCGTCCACCAGGTCGCGGCAGACGCCGCAGTCGGGGGCACCGCCGTACTGGTGACCGCCGCACTCGACACAGCGGCGCAGTGCCTCGTCCTCACCTGTTCGCACCATGCCCGGCATCCTCGCGCACCCGCGCCCGGGTGCGACAACGGTTTTCGCGCAGGCCGCACGGGCGGTGAACGGCGAGGTCAGCCGGTGCCGCTAGGCTTCCGTGCGCACCTCGTGCCATCCGATCTGCCCCGCCTCAGGAGAGTCGTCCGTGACCGTAGCCATGACCCCGCCCGAGACGTCCCCCGCCCCGCCGGCGCCCGTGTCCGACCTGGTCGCGCGGGACGCGCGGGAGTTCGGGGCGTACGCCCGGACCGGAGGGTGGGCCTTCGGGCTGAAGGTGGCGCGCAGTGTGCGGCCCGGCGGGCAGGGTGCGGACGAGACGCCGAAGGTGTCCGCGAAGGAGTTCGCTGAGCTCGCGGGCTGCTCCCCGGAGCGGGTCATGCGCTACTACAAGGCGTGGGACCGGGCGGCGGACGACGGGATGGTCCCGCAGTTCGAGGCGCTGACGCCGGGTCAGGAGGTGGACCTGCCGGACGCCGACGTGTGGCTGAGCTACTACGTCTCCCGCAACAGCGCCACCTCCGAGCGCGGCACCGCCATCTCCGAGGCGGCCGAGGCAGAGGGCATCCGGCCCACGAAGGCACTGGAGGTCGCGGAGAACCCCACCGCCCTGCGGGCCGCGATCCTCGCCGACCCCTCCACCGCCCGCGCGGCCCGCCAGGCCCTGCTGGACCGGGTCCGTGAGGACGCGGACCTCCAGTCGGAGCTGGCTCGCGACGTCGTGCGCACCGACGAGCTGAAGAAGGCAGTCGCCGGTGAGAGCAGGGCGGCCGACCGGATCGGATACGTGCGCCAGATCGCCGAGTCGGGGCAGATCAAGACGCCCGCCGGACAGACCGTCGACGCGCCCTCCGACCTTCGCCAGGAGGCCGAGCGGCACCTGTCGCTGATCGACGAGCTGGACGAGGGCGAGGACGCCGGCGAGTGGGCCGCCGAGGCGTACGACACCATGAAGTCCCTCGTGGTCGAGGCCGTGGAAGCGGACCCGGGGCTGCGGGTGCAGGAGCGGCGCACGAAGTTCTACAGCAGCCTGCAGAAGGCGACCAAGGTGTTCGAGGAGCTGACCTTCGACGACGCCGGGGAGTTCTACGAGGACGACATGGTGCAGCGTCTGGAGGACCTCCAGCGGGCGGTCGCCGTCTGCATCGAGTCGCTGCGGGGTGCCCGCGGGAATCACCCGGCCGGCTGAGCATTTCGGCGGAATCGGGGGTACTAGAGGGCTCTACGTCGGTTCTTTCCGGAGGCCCCCTCGTGAACTCGTTCGTCCACAAGACCCTGGTGGTGCAGCTCCAGGCGGGTGACACGGAACGTTTCTCCGTGCTCGCCCACCTGAGCTACGACGCCGCGGACCCGTTCGCCGTCACCGTGGTCTTCAGCCATGACGGCCGTGTCCTGGCCCGGTGGCAACTGGACCGGGAGATGCTCGGCGAGGCGCTGCGCCGTCCGGTCGGGGTGGGCGATGTGCGGATGCGCCCGCAGTCCCGGGGGATGTGGCAGGAGCTGCGCATGGAGTTCCTCGGCGATGCCCGTCCCGACGGCGGCCGGCACCACGCGGTGGTGTTCGGGTGGGCGCCCGGGTTCGCGGCGTTCCTGCGGGAGACCCACGACATGGTCCCCCCGGGCCATGAGGAGGTCCACGTCGACGACTTCCTGGAGGGGGTCCTCGCCGGGGGCTGACCGCGGCCGGGATGAGTAGGCGTACTCATGCCGGGGGCCCGCCCCCGCCACGACGATGGGCTCCCCTGAAGAGGAGCCCGCCATGTCCGCTGTGTCCGACGTACGCCCGGGTCGCCGGCCGTCGCTGCCCACCGCCCTCGCCTGGGGCGTGCTCGTGGTGCTGGTCCTGTCCGGATGGCACCCGCACGACCGCATGACCTGGTTCCTGGAGGTCGTCTGGGTCGTCGTGGGCCTGCCACTGCTGGTCCTGACCCGGAGGCGTTTCCCGCTCACCGGCCTGCTGTGCTGCCTGCTGGCGGCCCACGCCGTGGTGCTGATGGTGGGCGGCCATTACACGTACTCCGAGGTGCCGCTCGGCGACCTGGTCCGGGACGCCTTCGGTCTGGACCGCAATCCCTACGACCGGTTCGGCCACCTGATGCAGGGCTTCGTCCCGGCCGTGCTGGTGCGCGAACTGCTGGTGCGCACCTCGCCGCTGCGCGGCAGCCGCTGGCTCGCGCCGCTGACCGTGTGCGCCTGCCTGGCCTTCAGCGCCGTCTTCGAGATGCTCGAGTGGGCGGCCGCCGTGGCCGGCGGGCATGCGGCGGACGCCTTCCTGGCCACCCAGGGCGACGTCTGGGACACGCAGTGGGACATGTTCTGCGCGCTGATCGGGGCGATCACGTCGCTGCTGCTGCTCAGCCGGCCGCACGACCGGCAACTGGCCGCGTTGCCGTCACCGCGAGGTGTAGCGGTGGCGGGTCCACAGCGGCAGGACGAACCAGCACAGCAGGTACCAGCCGACGACACCGGCGACGAGGTAGGGCACGAAGCCGTCGTGCGTCGCCACGCGCAGGATCAGCAGCAGTGACGCGGTCGTCGTGGCGAGCAGCAGCACGAGGCCGAGCAGGGTGAGCCGTGAGGCCAGCTGGACCGCCTGGGGTTTGACGCGCCGCCCGGAGACAAGGCGGTGCAGGGACACCGGTCCTATCAGCGCCCCGGTCGCGCAGGCGCCCAGGACGACCGTGACGAGGTAGATCGTCTGGTCGGTGCCGGAGAGATCGTCGTACTTCGCGGTGAACACCACGGTGAGCAGGAAGCCGAACAGGATCTGGACGCCCATCTGCGCCACGCGGACCTCCTGGATGAGCTCCTGCCACATCCGGTCCGCTCTCTCCTCCTCCGTCTCGTTGCGCCCCCGGCGCATGGCCCCACCCTCAGCCGCGTCCGCCACTGTTCCTCCCGGTGTGAGATCCGAGCCCTCCTCCTTCCCGGGTTCCCCGGAACGACTCCCCGTCCCGGGAGCGCGGCGGTTTGAGCGATCAGGGGACGGTTACACGGACGGCGCGAATGACGCAGAGTCCTAGGAGGTCGTGGACGCATGTCCGGTACGCAGCTCACCGTGACACTCAGTGGCGGAGGCCCCGACGACGCACGGGCGGTCGTCCGGGCCCTGGAAGGCACGTTCGGTGCGCCGGACGAGCTCCCCGCCGACGGGAACGCGACGGTCCACACGGCGACCTTCGACGGGGAGAGCGGCGCGGGTTCCGCCGGGAGCGGCGCGGGTTCCGCCGGTGGTGACGGAAAGGCCTCCCGGCGGCTGTCCGCGCCGGTGACCGTCACCGTGCAGGGCAGCCCCGAGGCCGTGCGGCGGGCGAGCGACACGCTCACCCAGGTCTTCACGGCTCGCGACGACGGTGCCGCCTCCGGCGACCAGGAGCAGGAGAGGCAGCTGCTCCTGGAGCCGTGAGAGCCGGCTTCACCAGCGGGATTCGACCTGGTCCTTGATGCGCCGGTCGTACAGGTCGCGGATCGCCGCCAGGGTCTCGCCGGGCAGCTCCGGGAGGCGGGCGGCGGCCGCGTTGGCCCGGGCCTGCTCGGGCGAGCGCGCGCCGGGGATCACGGTCGTGACGCCGGGCTGCTCGGCGATCCAGCGCAGGGCCAGCTGGGCCGGGGTGTATCCCTCGGGGGCGAGTGCCGCGAATTCGGCGGCCGCCTCCACGCCGGTCGCGTAGTCGACGCCGGAGAAGGTCTCGCCCTGGTCGAAGGCCTCGCCGTGCCGGTTGTAGGTGCGGTGGTCGTTCTCCGGGAAGACGGTGTCCCGGGTGTACTTGCCCGACAGCAGGCCTGAGGCCAGCGGTACCCGGGCGATGATGCCGACGCCCGCCGCACGGGCGGCCGGGAGCACCTCGCGCAGGGGCTTCATGCGGAACGGGTTGAGGATGATCTGCACGCTCGCCACGTTCGGCCGGGCGATCGCGGTCAGCGCCTCCGCACAGGTCTCGACGCTGACGCCGTAGGCGGCGACCCGCTCCTCCTCGACCAGGGTGTCGAGGGCGTCGAACACCTCGTCGGCTGAGTAGACGGGGGTGGGCGGGCAGTGCAGTTGCACCAGGTCGATCCGGTCGACGCCGAGGTTGCGCCGGCTGCGGTCGTTCCAGGCGCGGAAGTTGTCCAGGACGTAGTTCGCGGGGATCTGGTCGACGCGGCGGCCCATCTTCGTGGCGACCATGACGTGCAGGTCCGGGCGCCCGCTCAGGAACGTGGCGATGGTCTGCTCGCTGCGGCCGTCGCCGTACACGTCGGCGGTGTCGAAGAAGGTCACCCCGGCCTCGGCCGCCGCCTCCAGCACTGTGAGGGCTTCCTTGTCGTCGACGTCTCCCCAGTCGGCCCCCAGCTGCCAGGTGCCCAGACCGATGACGGAGGCGTGCTGACCCGACCTGTCGAATGTGCGCTCGTCCATGTGCGTCAGTCTGTCACCTGTCACGACACCGCGCGGAGCGTATCCATCCGGCCCGTCGAGTCCACCTAATTCACTCACACGAGTGAATCAACGCGACAGGAACACGTCACGTGTCAACCGGCCCCTAGCGTGACCTCACGTGACCACCGGTTCAGCGAACAACCACCCGCCGGGCGCCTCGTCCTGGACGCGCCGACGCCTCCTCCTCACCGCCGCCGCGCTGGCCGCCGTACCCGGTCTGCCGGCGGATCCGGCGGCCGCCGCCGAAGAGCTGCCCGACTTCCCCGCGGACGTCGCGCTGTACCGCTCGGCGTACCGGAACTGGGTCGGCGAGATCACCGCCGACGGTCTGTGGGCCTGTGCGCCGGACGGCCCGGACCAGGTGGCCGCCGTCGTCAACTGGGCGTGGCGGCACGGGTGGCGGGTGCGCGCCCGGGGCGCCTCGCACGGCTGGTCGCCCCTGACGGTCACGGAGGGGACGCCGTCCGGTGCGCCGGTCCTCCTCGTCGACACCACGCCCCACCTCACGGGCCTCGCCCTGGACTCCCCCACCGCCGTGCGCGCCGGAACCGGGGTGACCATGGAGGCCCTGCTGACCTTCCTGGAGGAGCACGGCCTCGGCGTCACCGCCGCTCCCGCCCCCGGCGTGCTGACCCTGGGCGGCGCGCTCGCCGTCGACGCGCACGGCACCGCGGTTCCAGCGCGGGGTGAGCGACGGCGGTCCGGGCACACGTACGGCTCGCTCAGCAATCTGATCCTGTCCCTGACCGCGGTCGTGTGGGATTCCGGGGCCGGTGCGTACGTGCTCCGCACGTTCCGCCGCGACGAGGCGGACTGCGCCGCGCTGCTGACCCACCTCGGGCGGTCCCTCGTGACCGAGGTGGTGCTGCGGGCGGGCGCGAACACCGACCTCAGGTGCGTGAGCCGTACGGACATCCCGGCCGGGGAGCTGTTCGCCGCGCCCGGATCGGGCGAGGGGCGGACCCTCACGCGTTTCCTGGACGAGGCGGGGCGGGTGGAGGCGATCTGGTTCGCCTTCACCGAGCACCCCTGGCTGAAGGTGTGGAGCGTCTCCCCCACCCGGCCGCTGACCTCGCGGAAGGTGACCCGGCCGTACAACTACCCGTTCTCCGACAACGTCCCGGGGCCGGTGGCGGAGCTGGTCGGGCGGATGACGTCGGACGCGGCCTGGTACCTGGCGCCGGTGCTCGGCACCGCGCAGTACGAGGCCGCGGCGCTGGGGCTGGTGACGACGCTCTCCGCCGATCTGTGGGGGCCGTCCAAGAACACGCTGCTGTATCTGAAGCCGAGCACGCTGCGGGTGCACGCCGACGGCTACGCGGTCCTCACCTCGCGGGACGGGGTGCAGCGGGTGGTCTCCGAGTTCGCCGCCTTCTACCGCGAGCGGCTGGCCGCGTACGCCGCCCGGGGCAGCTTCCCGGTCAACGGCTCGGTGGAGATCCGAGTGACAGGTTTGGACGACCCGAGCGACGTAGGGGTGCCCGGGGCCCGCCCGCCGCTGCTGTCGGCGCTCCGGCCGCCCGACGACCACCCCGAGTGGGACACGGCCGTGTGGCTGGATGTCCTCACGCTGCCGGGCACGCCGGACGCGGAGGCCTTCCTGCGCGAGATCGAACGGTTCCTCCTGCGCAGGTTCGACGGCGGTTTCGCGCTCACCCGCGTGGAGTGGTCCAAGGGGTGGGCGTACACGGACGACGGAGTGTGGAGCGACGAGGAGGTGCTGGGCGACGTCGTTCCGGCGGCGGTCGGCTCCGCCGAGTGGGCCGAGGCGGACACGGTGCTGGACCGGCTCGACCCGCACCGCGTGTACGGCAACGCTTTCCTGGACCGGCTGTTCGACTAGGAGCTGTCCGGGCGGGCGGTCATGTGACTGCCCGGTGCCCGGGTCGTCGTCGCGAGCACGGGGCGGGGCGATGTGGCGTCTACGTCGCACCCCGCTCGGCGAGGCGCTGGTCGCCGGTTCGGGCTGAGGGCTCGGATCAGCACTGCTCCTGACGTGCCGCCAGCAGACGATCGCGCGGCCGAGGATGAAGAAGACCTGGTGGATGTCGGCGCGGATTTGCAGCGGATACACAGTCGGCGGCACCAGAAGGCCGGAAGGCCGTCAATCGCGCTCACGCAAAGATCCGCGCGCTCGGCGAGCAAGCCATGGCGACTCTCACTGATCCGCGTGGCTCAACCGACCGGTCCCGTCGCCACGAGCACGTACTACCGGTTCGAGCAGCGACAACGTTTTCTCCTCCGCGTCGAGGGCGACGCGCAGGCCGACCGGCATCGGCAGATTCGGGCCTGCGTGCCCGACCTCGAAGTTGCCCAGGATGGGGATGTCGCGGTCCCCGACGACGTCGAGGACGATCTCGGCCAGGGTCGGGGAGCCGTCTGGTGAGTCGAGCCCGTCGATCGCCTCCGGAACTCCCACGACCATGCCGGCGATCCGATCGAGGATGCCGCTGTGGCGCAGTATCTGCAGGTAGTTCCACACGTACGATGCCTGGCCGCCCGCCTCCTCCCAGAACAGGACCGCGCCGTCGAAGCATTCGAGCGGCAGCGCGAAGGGCGTCGCCTGCGCCAGCACGATGCGGTTGATGACGCCGCCGATCAGCGGACCTTCGGCACGCCCGGTACGCCAGCATTCCCACGACGGACTGGCAGGCAGCGCACCGATCGGTTCCGTGTCGGTCAGCAGCGTCGCGTACAGCTTCCCCAGCTCCGTTCGGCGGGCCGCGGACGCTCTTTGCCAGTGCCCGCCGAGTCCGGGCGTGGCCACGTCGGCATGGAATCCGACCAGGCCCGTGCGCGCGTAGAGCACCAGGTGCAGCAGGGAGATGTCGCTGTAGCCGAGGATCGGTTTGGGGTCGGCCCTGATCGCGTCGAAGTCGATCAGGTCGAGGTATCCGAATACTGTCTGGCCACCGTCGTGCGCGACGATCGCGCGCACCTCGGGGTCACGCAGCAGACTGTTGAACTCCTTGGCGATCTCGTCCGGCCGCGCCGCGCTCCACCAGCGGTGACGTCCGGCTTCGAGGAGCGGCGCGAGACGCACACGGAATCCCATCCGTTCGATCTCGGCCACGGCCCGTTCGAGAGCGGGCGCGTATCTGGCATCGAGCGGCCCCGACAGCGCCGCGACGACGACAAGGTCTCCGGGCACGAGGGCCCGAGGCCGCAGCAGCTGGGACGGCTGGGGCACTGCGGTGACAGTCACCGAGGAAGTATCCCGGCGCCTGCAACGACGCGCGACACATTTACCGATCGGCTCCCTCCCCAGGTTGGAAAGAGATGGTCCTCACGTTGCTGAGCACGCGTCACGTTGTTTCCGCTGACCGCCAGGACGACCGGCACGCCTTGCACTCGCTGGGCAGCAATGGCATCGACAGGTGCCACCGTTCGCCGGCGGTCTACGGCTACGAGCCCTTGGACTCATTCATCTGGGGCGTGAGATACGCCTGGACGGTCGGGGCGTACCGGTCCGTCAGGGCGTCGACGGTGCTCGCCCTCAGCTCGGGGCCGCGGGCGATGCCGTACATCACGCCCAGGCCGAGCAGGGTGGCGACGGCCAGTTCGGCGCGCAGGGCCGCGTCGGGGCCGGTGAGACGGTCGGTGAGACGGTCGGTCACCTGGGTACGGAAGTTGGCGCGCAGGATGTCGCCCTGCTCGCCGTGCAGGGGCGCGAAGACGATCCGCAGCAGCGGGTCGGCGCCCTGCTCGGACTGGCTGACCAGGACGTGCCGGACCATGTGCGGACCGAGGCCGTCGAGCGGCGCGGCGAGCAGCGCTTCGGCGTCGGTCTCGAAGGACATGACCCGGGCGAACAGCGTGTCCTTGTTGCCGAAGTACTTCAGGATCAGCGGCGGGCTCACTCCGGCGCGGTCGGCGACGGCCTTGAGGGTGATGTCGCCGTGTGCGTGCCTGGCCAGCAGGTACCGGGCCGCTTTCAGGATCGCCGTCCTGGTCGACTCGGCGTCCCTGCGGGCCGGTGAGGGCTTGACGGGTGGAGTGCTCACGGCACTCATGCTCCCTCCATCGCCTCGTCGCGCGCGCCCCGGGTGCGGCCCCGGGCCCGGTCCGGGCCGTCCCCGGCGTCCTCGGCGGAGTCGCCGGGGATGCACAGGGCCGCAGCGGCGGCCAGCAGGGCGACCGCTCCGGCCATCGCGAACGCCAGCAGATAGCCGTGCAGGGTGGGTACCGGCGCGCCGCCGACCGGGCTGGTGTGGTGGACCAGGACGGCGGCCACGGCGGCACTGGAGCCGGCCTGGCCGATCGTGCGCATCAGGACGTTGACGCCGTTGGCGGAAGCGGTCTGCCCGGGCGGTACGGCCCGCAGGATGAGGGTGGGCAGCGCCGAGTAGGCGAGGGTGGTGCCGATCGCGACGACCGTGGCCCCCGTGATGATCATCCACAGCTCACGGCTGTCGGCGATGCGGACGGCGTACCCGGCGGCGATGACCGTCGCCCCGAGGGCCAGGGTGATGCGCGGTCCGCGGGAGGCGGAGATACGGGCGGAGACGGGTGACAGCAGCAGCATGACGATGCCGCTGGGCAGCAGGCACAGCCCGGTGGCGACGATGGACAGCCCGAGCCCGTACCCGGTGGCCGCGGGCGCCTGCACCAGCTGGGCGGTGACGAGGGTGTTGGCGTAGAACGCGAACCCGGCGAGCAGCGCGGCCACGTGGGACAGGCCCACCCGGGGCCGGCCCGCCAGCCGCAGGTCCACCAGCGGCCGTTCGGCCCGCAGCTGCTGCCACGACCAGAGCGCGAGCACGACGAGGGCGGCGGCGAACAGACCCACGACACGGCCGCTGCCCCACCCCCACTGCCCGCCCTGCGACACCCCGAGCAGCAGGCACACCAGCCCGGTGGCCAGCCCGATCGTGCCCGGTACGTCGAAGCGGCCGGGCTCGCGCACCGGTGATTCGCGCACCGCCCACCACACCGAGGTCACGCCCGCGGCGCCGAGGGCGCCGGTCACCCAGAACATCGTGTGCCAGTTCGCGTACTGCACGATCACCGCGGCCAGCGGCAGGCCGAGCGCGGCGCCGATGCCGACGGTGGAACTCATCAGCGCCACAGCCGAGCCCCGGCGTTCCGGCGGCAGCTCGTCCCGCAGGATGCTGATGGACAGCGGAACGACCGCGGCGGCGGCACCGGACAGGGTGCGGGCGGCGATGAGCACGGTGATGTCGGAGGTCAGGGCACACAGGACCGAACCGGCGGTCATCAGCCCGAGGGCCGCCATGAGCACCCGCCGCTTGCCGTACATGTCGCCGGCCCGGCCCAGGACCGGCGTGAGGACGGCGCCGGAGAGCAGGGTGGCCGTCACCATCCAGGAGACCGTGCCCGCCGAGGCGCCGGTGAGCCGGGGCAGGTCGGGCAGCAGGGGCACGACCACGGTCTGCATGACGGCCATGAGGATGCCGCCGAACGCGAGCACCGGGACGGTGAGCCGTTCCCGCAGGGTGCTCGCGCCGGGCGGCTTGCGTATCGCGGGTGTCTGGTCCATAGGTGCTCCAGCGGGCCGACGCGCCGGTCGAGGGCGCGAGTGAATTGTCATTCACCATAACCGGTGAATAGTAATTCACCCAAGCTTATTACGCTGTGCAATTTGTCGTACACCCAGAGTGTCGCCGAGGATCAATGGGGACCCGACCGCCGGATCGCGCCAGTTTCGTGGCGTGACGCGCACCACGAGCAGGGGATCGCACCGGCAGAAACATCCGCCACTGCACCCTTCGCGGGTGGAATTTCCCCTTCCGCACTCGCACGGGCCCCTCGTGGAGCAAGATCATCTTCGTTCAACCTTGCACGACATAAGGGGAATTGCCCGGATCGCAGCCAACCGGCTCGCGTGGATTTCTCCCGGCAGCGGGCGGGCCGGTAGGCATGCGGGGTCATCAGCCGAACCCACCCAGGAGGTCCGTATGCCGGAACTCAGCCGTCGCAGCGCGCTCACCGCCGCGGCCGTCCTCGCCACGAGCGCGGGGGCCTTGTCAGCCGCCACCCCGGCCTCCGCCGCCGGGCACCACGACTCCCCCGGCACCTTCGACGAGGTCTACAAGGGCCGCCGGATACAGGGCCGTCCGGCCACCGGGTCCGGCCACCACGGCCATCACGGCGCGGGATACGCGGTGTTCGTCGACGGGGTGGAGCTGCACGTGATGCGCAACGCCGACGGCAGCTGGATCAGCGTCGTCAGCCACTACGACCCGGTCGCCACCCCGCGCGCCGCCGCCCGCGCCGCGGTGGACGAGCTGCAGGGCGCGCCCCTGCTGCCCTTCCCCGCCAACTGACCCTCCCCGAAAGGCATCTGGAGCACCCGCACATGGCTGTCCGCAAGAACCAGTCCACCCTGACCGCCGACGAGAAGCGGCGTTTCGTCGCCGCGCTGCTGGAGCTGAAGCGCAGCGGCCGCTACGACGAATTCGTCACGACGCACAACTCGTTCATCGTCTCCGACACCGACAACGGCGAGCGAACCGGGCACCGCTCACCGTCCTTCCTGCCCTGGCACCGAAGATTCCTCCTGGAGTTCGAGCGGGCACTGCAGTCGGTGGACGCGTCGGTGACGCTGCCCTACTGGGACTGGACGGTTGACCGTACGCCGCGCGCCTCACTGTGGGCGCCCGACTTCCTCGGGGGCACCGGACGGGAGCGGGACGGCCGGGTGACGGACGGACCGTTCTCCGCGTCCGGCGGGAACTGGCCGGTCGACGTGCGGGTCGACGGCCGTACGTTCCTGCGGCGCTCCCTGGGTTCCGGTACACGCGAGCTGCCGACGCGGGCCGAGGTCGAGTCGGTGCTGGCGATGCCGACGTACGACATGGCGCCCTGGAACAGCGGCTCGGACGGCTTCCGCAACCACCTCGAGGGGTGGCGGGGCGTCAATCTGCACAACCGCGTCCACGTCTGGGTCGGTGGGCAGATGGCCACCGGGGTCTCCCCCAACGACCCGGTGTTCTGGCTGCACCACGCGTACATAGACAAGCTGTGGGCGGAGTGGCAGCGCCGTCACCCCGGCTCGGGCTACCTGCCCACCGCGGGGACGCCGAACGTCATCGACCTGAACGAGACGATGCGGCCGTGGCACGACATGAGCCCGGCGGACCTTCTGGACCACACGCGGTTCTACACGTTCGACGTCTGATCAGACGCTCGCGCCCGAGCGGCACTCCGGGTGGCCCCAGCCGCTGTCGTTCTTGGCGATGGGCTCACCGGCCGCGTAGGAGCGGCCGCACTGGCAGCGGCCGGGGAACTTCGCCTTGATGGTGCGCGAGGAACCCTTGCCGCCCGCGGCCTTGGCCGTGCGGGCCGCGCCGCCGCGCGGGCGGGACCGGAGGGTCTTCGCCGGGGTGTCCGGGGAGGGCGGCGGCTCGGGAGAACCGAGGCCGCTGCCCGCGGGCTCCTGGACGACGGCGGCCTGGCTGGCGGCGCGGTCGGCGAAGTCGTTGAGCCGGTCGCCGTCGACCTGGTGGGCGGGGACGTAGCGGAACTCGACCGAGCGGCCGTCCAGGAGCTCGTCGATGCGCACGACGAGGTCCTGGTTGGCGACCGGCTTGCCGGCGGAGGTCTTCCAGCCGTTGCGCTTCCAGCCCGGCAGCCAGGTGGTGACGGCCTTCATCGCGTACTGCGAGTCCATCCGGACCTCGAGCGGCACGTCCGCATCGGTCGCCGCCAGCAGGCGCTCCAGCGCGGTGAGTTCGGCGACGTTGTTGGTGGCCTTGCCGAGCGGCCCCGCCTCCCACCGCTCCGGCGTCTCGGAGGCGTCGGCGATGACCCAGGCCCAGCCCGCGGGCCCCGGATTTCCCTTCGAAGCCCCGTCACACGCGGCCACAACACGTTCACGCATGCGCTCGATCATGCCATGGCCGCGGGGGGCCGTCCGGCCGGGAGGTCCGGCTGCTCAGGACACGTCGGTCAGCTTCGGCATCTCGCCCTCGGTCTTCGTGATGTCGATCACCGAGAAGTTCGCGCCCTGCGGATCGCTGATCGCCGCGAACCGGCCGAACGGGGTATCCATCGGACCGAACCGCGGCACGCCGCCCAGCTTGGTGGCCTTCGCGACGGCCTCGTCGCAGTCCTCGACGGTGAAGTAGACGTTGATGTAGGGCTGCATCTCGGGCGGGAACTCCTCGCCCATCCTCATCCGCCCCAGCACGGTGCGCTCACCCAGGTCGTAGACCCGGAAGTCCATCTCGCCGTCCTCCATGTCCCGCTGCCGGTAGGAGAACACGGCGGGGAAGAACGCGTCGGACTTCTCCGGCTCGCGGGTGAAGACCTCAGCCCAGGTGTACGCACCGGGTTCGGCCATCGCCTGGAAGCCCTCGTGGGTGCCGGCCTGCCAGACGCCGAAGACGACACCACCGGGGTCGCGGGCCAGGCACATGGTGCCGAGGTCGGCGACCCGCATCGGCTCCATCAGCACCTCACCGCCGTGATCACGGATCCGGGCGGCGGTGGCGGCGGCGTCCTGGGAAGCGAAGTAGAGGCACCACTGCGACGGCCCCTCCTGGCCCGGCATCGGCGGGACGACGGCGGCGACCGCCTTGCCGTTCACGGAGGCCTCCGTGTAGTTGCCGAACTCCGCCGCCGCCTCGGCGAAGGTCCAGCCGAGGACCTCGCCGTAGAAGTTCTTGGCCCCTTCGAGATCACCGAACATCGCGTCGGCCCAGCACGGGGCTCCTTCAGGTTGCACGGCCATGGCCACGGCCCTCCCCGCATGAGTGGAATCGTCTGTTTCCTCACGCTAGTCACCCGGGCGCGGACGCGCGCGTCGAGTGGGCCTACCCGCGGCGCACGTCTTCCCCTCGGCGCCCGGTTGTGTTTGCCTGAGTGCCATTTCGGTGGCCGGGGCGGGAGTTGCCGTATGCGCAAGCCGTGGGTCGTGGGGGTACTGCTGGCCGGGGTGCTCCTCGGCGGGTGCGGGGATCCCGCGTCCGCACCCGAGGAACCGGCACCGGCCGCACCACGCGCGTCGGCCACCACCCACCAGCGCGCCCCCGCCTCCCCAGGTCCGGAGCCGGAACGGGCGCCCACGGTGCTGTACCTGGGCGACTCGCTGGCGATGGAGGGGCACAAAGTCCTGGGCGAGGAGTTACGCCGGGACCTGAAGGCGAAGTACACCGCTGCCCCGTACTCCGGCACCACCCTGTGCGACTACCTGGAGGGGACGGCCGACCGCTCCCTGGTACCGGCCGCCGAGAAGGCCGCCGCGCTGGTGCGCAGGCTGCGGCCCGACGTCGTCGTCCTGCAGTTCTGGGGGAACTCCTGGGGCTACACGCCGTGCATGGACGGCATCACCTACGGCAAGTCCCCGGCCCGTTACTTCAGCCGCTACGACGCCGACGCGCGCCGGCTCTCGGAGCAGATCGCCGCGGCCGGGGGCGAGAGCCGCCCGCGGATCGTCTGGGTGTCGCAGGGGCCGGACCCGATCACCCCCGAGCGGGTCCGGCGCGTCAACGCGCTGTACGAGAGGCGTGCCGCGGCCTCGGGCGGCCTCGTGGCGGACGCCGGGAAGGCGGTGAGCCCGGCCACCGGCCGTTACACCTGGTCGCAGTACCTGCCGTGCACCGCTTATGAACGCGCCCGCCCCGGCTTGTGCACACAGCCCGGCCGCGACCGCACGGCCCTGCACCGCGACGACGACTATCTCCACTTCTGCCTGGCCCCCACGACCTCCAGGCCGAAGCCCTGTCCGGTCCGCTCCCCCGGGATTCTGCGCCTGGCCCGGGAGATCACCAAAACCGTTCGACAGGCGGCGCGTTGACCGCTCGAATGGGCGGCATGTGTGCGGTGCGAATGCATGAGGACGAGCTGGACATCGACGTCTCGGTCGTCGGCCGGCTGATCGCCGGACAGTTCCCGCGGTGGGCCGGGCTGCCGTTGCGGCGGCTGGAGTCCTCCGGGACGGAGAACGCCATGTTCCGCCTCGGCACGGACAAGGTCGTTCGGCTCCCCCGGCACCCCCGTGCCGTGGAGGCCATCGCGCACGAGCTGCGCTGGCTGCCCCGGCTGGGCCCGGCGCTTCCCGTCGCCGCCCCCGCGGCCCTCGGGCGGGGCGAGCCCGGGGACGGCTTCCCCTGGCCCTGGTCGGTGTACGGCTGGCTGGACGGCCGCAACCCGGTTCCCGGCGCGCTCGAGGAACCCGCACTGCTCGCCGAGGACCTGGCGGCTTATGTCACGGCCCTGCGCCGTGTCGACGCGTCGGAGGGCCCCCCGGGCTACCGGGGGGTGCCGCTGGCGACCCGGGACGCCTTCATGCGTGAGGCCCTCGCGCAGCTCGCGGGCCGGGTGGACACCGCCGTGGTGACGAGGGTGTGGGAAGAGGCCCTGCGCGCTCCGGAGCACACCGGGCCGCCGGTCTGGGCCCACGGCGACCTGATGGCCGGGAACCTGCTGGTCGAGGGCGGGCGGCTCAGCGCCGTGATCGACTACGGGACGGTGGGCGTCGGTGATCCCGCCGTCGACCTCGTCGGCGCGTGGTGCCTGCTGCCGGCCGCGGCCCGCGGGGTGTTCCGCGAGGCGGTGGGCGCCGGCGAGGCCGAATGGGCCCGGGCCCGGGGCTGGGCCCTGTCGATCGCGGTCATCGCGCTGCCGTACTACTGGGACACGAACCCGCCGGTCGCGGCGAACTCCCGGTATGTGATCGGGGAGATCGCGGCCGAGACGGCGTAGGGGCCGCGCCGGCGGGGTGCGGGACCGCTCCGCGCCTGTGGGGGCCTGTCATCCGCCCGCGTACGCCTTGTCCAGGGCGGCGATGTCGAATTTGCTCATCGCCATGAACGCCTGGGTGACGCGGGCGGCCTTCGCCGGATCCGGGTCGGTGATCATGTCGTCGAGCCGGTCCGGGACGACCTGCCAGGACACGCCGAACCGGTCCTTGAGCCAGCCGCAGGGGCCGGGCTCGCCGCCGTTCTCGGTGAGCCTGGCCCAGTAGTGGTCGATCTCCTCCTGGTTCTCGCAGAAGATCATGAAGGAGACCGCCTCGCTGAACGTGAACTGCGGTCCGCCGTTGAGGCCCAGGAACCGGTGCCCGTTGGCCGTGAACTCGACGGTCATCACGCTTCCGGCGGGCTGCGGCGCTCCCTCGGGGTAGCGGGCGATCTTTCCGATGCTGGAGTTCTTGAAGACCGAGACGTAGAAGTGAGCCGCCTCCTCGGCCCGGCCGTCGAACCAGAGGCAGGTGGTGAATCCGTCGGTGGTCATGAGTCCTCCCGGGTGCGTGGAACGCTGTCACCACTGTCGACCGGTACTTGCCCCGGAACTCATCGGCCGGGCGGCCGGAAAATCAAGGTGGCCACTACACCGTTCGGAACTAGCATCGCGGCCATGACGTCCACGCCCGCCGACAGCGGCATCCGTCCCTTCCGTGTCGACATACCGCAGAGCGACCTCGACGACCTCCACGACCGCCTCGACCGCATCCGGTGGCCCGACGAGCTGCCGGGCGTGGGCTGGACGTACGGCGTTCCCTCGGGCTATCTGCGGGAGCTGGTGCGGTACTGGCGGCACGACTACGACTGGCGGGCCGCGGAGGCGCGGCTGAACGCGTGGCCGCAGTTCGTCACCGAGATCGACGGCGCGCAGGTGCACTTCGCCCACATCCGCTCCCCCGAGCCCGACGCGACCCCGCTGATCGTCACGCACGGGTGGCCGGGTTCGATCGTGGAGTTCCTCGACATCGTCGGGCCGCTGACGGATCCGGCCGCCCACGGGGGCGATCCGGCCGACGCCTTCCACGTCGTGCTGCCGAGCATCCCCGGCTTCGGGTTCTCCGGGCCCACGCGGGAGACCGGCTGGGAGGCGCGCCGGATCGCCGACGCCTGGGCCGAACTGATGACGCGCCTCGGCTACGAGCGGTTCGGCGCGCAGGGCGGCGACTGGGGTGCGGCGATCTCCCGCGAACTGGGCCGCGTCCACCCCGGACGGGTCACCGGCATCCACCTCAATCTGCTGCCCGGCGCCCAGGCGGCCACCGAGCCGACCGCCGGGGAGCTCCAGGCCCTGAGCCCCGCGGAGCGGGAGCGCACGCTCGCCTCCTGGCGGCGGTGGGCGGAGTGGTCCCGCGACGGCACGGGCTACTTCCATGTGCAGTCCACCCGGCCGCAGACCGTGTCCTACGCGCTCACCGACTCCCCCGTGGGCCAACTCGCCTGGATCGTCGAGAAGTTCCAGGAGTGGACGGACTCCGGGGAGCTGCCCGAGGAGGCCGTCGACCGGGACCTGATGCTCACGAACGTGATGCTCTACTGGCTGACGGGCACGGCGGGCTCGTCAGCCAGGGTCTACTACGAGCGGGCCCACGCCCGGGGCGAGCGGATCGCCGCCCCGCAGGAGCCCTCCGCCGCGCCGACCGCGGTGGCCGCCTTCGCCGCCGACCCCCAGATTCCGCTGCGGCACAAGGCGGAGCGCACGGAGAACATCGTCCGCTGGACGGAGTTCGACCGCGGCGGGCACTTCGCCGCGATGGAGCAGCCGGAGCTGCTGGTGGGTGATGTGCGGGCGTTCTTCGGCCAGTTGCGCGAGAAGGGCTGAGCCTTCGGTCTCTGCCGGTAGCGGATCTGCCGAGGGCAGAGAAACCGTTCGCGGGCATCGCCTGAGGTCAAGAGTGGAGTCGACGGCACATCCCCCACACATCGGCGGCACCCGTCGCCGCACACGAGGAGAACCGATGACTCCACTCACCACGCTCGCCCCGCGGGCGGAGGAGGGCGACACCCCTCCGACCCGTTTCGACGACCATCTGGCCGCCCAGCTGCTCGCGCAGCGCATCGTGCTGCTGGGCACCCAGGTCGACGAGGTCTCCGCCAACCGGGTCTGCTCACAGCTGCTCATCCTGTCCGCGGAGGACGCCCACACCGACATCAGCCTGTACATCAACAGCCCGGGCGGCGCGGTGCACGCGGGCCTCGCCATCTACGACACGATGCGGCTCATCCCGAACGACGTCTCCACGCTGGCCATGGGGTTCGCGGCCAGCATGGGCCAGTTCCTGCTGAGCGTCGGCGCACCGGGCAAGCGCTACGCCCTGCCGAACGCGCGGATCATGATGCACCAGCCGTCGGCGGGGATCGGCGGCACCACCGCCGACATCGAGATCCAGGCGGAGAACCTGGAGTTCACCAAGCGGACCATCGAGCGGATCACCGCCGAACACACCGGACAGAGCCCGGAGACCATCTCCCGGGACGGCGACCGGGACCGCTGGTTCACGGCGGAGGAGGCCAGGGAGTACGGCATGGTGGACCGGGTCGTGGAGTCCCTCGCGGACGTCCGTCCGGCGGCCACCCGGCGCAGGATGGGGCTGCAGTGATGGGTACGTACACGATCCCGAACGTCGTCGAGCGCACTCCGCAGGGCGAGCGGTCCTACGACGTGTTCAGCCGGCTGCTGTCCGAGCGGATCATCTTCCTCGGCACGGAGATCGACGACGGCGTCGCCAACGTCGTCATCGCCCAGCTCCTTCACCTGGAGTCGTCGTCGCCGGAGAGCGAGATCGCGATCTACCTCAACTCTCCGGGTGGCTCGTTCACCTCGCTCATGGCCATCTACGACACGATGACGTTCGTGCAGGCGCCGATCTCCACGTTCTGCGTGGGGCAGGCGGCCTCCACCGCGGCCGTGCTGCTGGCCGGCGGGGATCCGGGGCGGCGGTTCGTGCTGGAGCACTCACGGGTGCTGCTCGGCCAGCCGGCTGCCGGGGGGCAGCGCGGCATGGTCTCCGATCTGGCGCTCCAGGCCAAGGAGATGGTGCGCATCCGCTCCCAGGTGGAAGAGGTGCTGGCGCGGCACACCCAGCACGACGTGGCGACCCTGCGGGCCGACATGGACCGCGACAAGGTGTTCACCGCGCAGGAGGCGGTGGGCTACGGGCTGGCCGACGAGGTGCTCAGCCGGCGCCTCGTGCGGGTGTGAGGCGCCGGCCGGTCGGCACGGCTCAGGCCGCCAGGCACAGTCCGTCGCGCGAAGAGGTGGAGGCGCCGCGGCGGCCACCGTCCGCGTAGTGCGAGGTGAGACGGGTCAGTTCGCCGTGCGCCCTGGTCAGCAGGGCGCCGAGGTTCAGCCCGAGGGCGTGGGCGGCGGCCGCGAGGACCTCCGAGGAGGCCTCCTTGCGGCCCCGCTCCACCTCCGAGAGGTAGGGCATGGAGATCCGCGCCTCGTCGGCGACGTCCTTCAGTGTGCGCTCCTGCGCGAGGCGTTCGCGGCGCAGGACGTCACCCACCAGGTCCCGCCACAGCGGCTCCTTCACGGCGGGGACCGGCGGCGCCTGGCGCGGAGGTGCGGCGGCGGGACGAGCGCCGTGCGGGCGCAGCGGAATGACTCGGGCTTCTTTCGGCAGGTGGTTGCTCACTTCTCCAGCCTAGGAATGCCGGCCGCCGGGGGAAGGGCCCTGCGTTCCGCCCTGAGGGGAATCACCGCGCGCAGGACGGGGACCGAGGGCGGAGGGTGACATTCCACTCTATTTCGCCCATGGGAAAATCGGAGGGCATGGTGCGCGTCAACCCGGGTACCCGCAACTCGGGAGTACCTATGCAGATGTCGCCGTGACGTTCGTGGGAGAGGTAATGGAGACCGCCGTGATCCGGTCGAAGGCACAGGTCGTCGAAGAGAACGCCGAGGCCAGCGCGGGTGACGGAGCACTGCCAGGAGTCGTGGACCCGCGGTCCGTGGCTCCGCGGGACGCGAGGCAGCTGTCCCGCCAGTTCTTCCAGCGCCTGACGGAACTCGAAGAGGGAACGCACGAGTACCAGTACGCGCGCAACACCCTCATTGAGATGAACATGTCCCTCGTGCGTTTCGCCGCCGGCCGGTTCCGCGGTCGCGGTGACGACATGGAGGACATCGTCCAGACCGGCATGATCGGCCTGATCAAGGCCATCGACCGGTTCGAGCTCTCGCGCGAGGTCGAGTTCACCTCCTTCGCGCTGCCGTACATCGTCGGCGAGATCAAGCGGTTCTTCCGGGACACGACGTGGGCGGTGCACGTGCCCCGGCGGTTGCAGGAGCTGCGCGTCGAGCTGGCCAAGGCCCGTGAGGAGCTCGCCAGCCGACTGGACCGTGAGCCGACGGTCGCCGAGCTGGCCACGCTGATGAACATCTCCGAGCGTGAGGTCGTGGAGGGGCAGATCGCGGCGAACGGGTACAACTCGTCGTCGCTGGACGCCGCGCTGACCGGGGACGGCCCGGAGGGTGGCGAGGCGGTCCTGGCCGACTTCATCGGCGTGGAGGAGGACGGGCTGCGGCTCGTCGAGGACTTCCACTCGCTCGCCCCGCTCATGGCGGAGCTGAGCGAGCGCGACCGGCAGATCATCCACATGCGGTTCGTGGAGGAGGCCACCCAGGCGGAGATCGGTGAGCAGCTCGGCTGCTCGCAGATGCACGTCTCCCGCCTGATCAAGCGGATCATCACGCGACTGCGCGAGGGCATGCTGGGCGAGCTGGGCTGCGCCTGACGGAGACGTCCGACCAGCGGGTGCCGTCCCCCATGCGGGAGTGGGGCGGCACCCGCGAACGTTGCACCGACGAGTTCGTCGACGAGGTATGGACGAGGTGGGGGACGATTCGTTCTGTCCGGGTGACGCATATCACCCGGACGGCTCACCCTTCGGTTCCGCCGGAGAGCGGCAGAACGGCACGCACCCGCTTCCCCACCGGCACCCGCTCCACGCTGACCTGCTCAGCGAGCGCGTGGACGATCTCCAGGCCGTGCCGGCCGATACGCTCGGGGTTGCGGGGGAAGATGCGGGGCAGCGCGGAGCTGCTGTCGTAGACCGACACCGCCACCGCGGCGTCGGTGCCCACGAGCTCCAGGATGTACGGCCCGTTGCTGTGCCGGTCGGCGTTGGTGATCAGCTCGCTCACCACCAGCAGTACGGCACCGTCGACCCGCTCGTCGATACGCGCGCACCACTCGGTCTTGAGCTGATCGAGGAAGAGCGCGGCGAAGGACCGCGCCTCGGCGATGCATCCCTGCTCGCCGGTGTAGTGTGCCGCCCGCCTCAGCGGTTCCACGGGCACGTCGAAACCAGTCGGTATCACTGCCCCGTCCAGGTGGTCGATCATTCTTTTCTCTCCGTGGAAGCCGGACTGGCCGGACGCTCTGCACCAGTGCTCGTACCCCGGCCCCGGCTTCACAGTCCTGACAGATTCTCCCCCATTCCATGACGCGGGCATTGTCCCCCCTTCGCGGGGCACCCGTGAAGAATCAGGACCGGCCGAGGGCGGCCGGGCCGGATCGCCGGAGGTGCGCGGTGGCCTGGTGGACATGGCTGGTCGTGGTGATCGCGGCGCTCGCCGCCGTCGCGGCGGTGACGCTCGCCGTGCAGGCGGGGCGACGGTCGGGGACCGTCATCGCGGTCCGGCGCCGGCCCCGCGGGAAGGGCCTGCGATGAACGAGCTGCTGGCCGCGCGCAGCCTGACGACCCTCCCGGTGGTCACCCTGGGCGGCGACGCCGTCGCGCAGGTCAAGGACACCGTCTTCGACGCCGCCGCCGGCCGGATCACCGGTTTCACACTGAGCGGGCGCGGACTGCTGAGCGGGCCGCTGAAGCAGAGCCTGCCCTGGCCGGCGGTGCACGCGCTGGGTCCGCACGCGGTCATGATCCACGACGCCCTCGCGCTGCAGGACACCTCCGTCGTAGTGGCCCGCCGCGAGGCTCAGCAGGGCCGGGTGCTGCACGCGAAGGTACTGACCGACGAGGGCGCCGAGGTGGGCACGGTGCTCGACGTGATCGTCGAGGGCGGAAGCAGCGGCCGGGTCGTCGGCTTCCGGATCGCCGCGGCCAAAGCACTGGTACAGGGCTCCCGACGCCACCGGCACCGGGTCTACGTACCGCGGGGCGAGACGCTCGCCGTCTCGGGCCGTGCCCTGGTCATACCGGCGGACGCCACCCGCTACGTCGCCGACGACCTGCCGGCCTTCGTGGCCCGGGTCGGGGCCTTCCAGGCCGGGCAGGAGGGGTCGGAGCCGTGATGCTGTTCTCCGAAGCGCGGGGCCTGCCGGTGCTGACGCTGACCGAGGCGGAGGACATCGGCGCGCTGAGGTCGCTGACGGTCGACGCCGTGTCCGGTGTGGTGACGCACGTCCGGGTGCGAAGCCGGCACTCCCGCAAGGACCTCGTGCTGGCCTGGGGCGCCCTGCACGCCATCGGCCCGGACGCGGTACTGGTCCGCACGACCGCCGAACCGGCCGAGGCGCCGCCGCACCACGAGCTGCCGGGCCTCAGGATCCTCACCGAGACGGGTGACACGCTCGGCACGGTCCAGGACGTCGCGTTCGAACCGGAGACGGGCCGCGTCGAGGCGGTCGTCACCGCCCACGGCGATCTGCCGGGCGACCGGCTGCTCGGACTCGGGGACTACGCCCTGGTGGTCCGCGCCGCGTGAGCCGGCCGGGTCGGCTCGGCGACTGCGCCCGGGCGGTCCGCGCCGCGTGAGCAGGCCGGGTCAGGAGGCCGGGGCCTGGTCCGTCGTGCCACCGCCGGTTTCGCTCCCGGTGTCGCTCCCGGTGTCGGTCCCGGTGTTGCTGTCGGGCGGCGACGGCTGGGAGTCGGACGACGGCGGCTCCTGCGTCGTCGGCCCCGACGTGTCCGAGTCCGAGGTCGGCGGCTCACTCGTGGGCGGCTTCGACGACGTCGAGCCGGTCGGTGCCGTCGGCGTGGTGACGCTCGCGGACGGGGACGGCTTGTCGGGCTTCTTCGTCTTGTGGTCCTTCTTGCCCGTGTCGCCGGCCTGGCGCTCGAACCACTCGCCGTCGGGTTCGCACATCACGAAGACGTCCACCGGCTCCGGCGCGGGCGCCACCGCGACGACGTTCGACGCCTTGTACCCCGGCCACGGGGCGCCGGTCGTCTTCGGCGCGCTCTGCTGGGCGACCGGTGGGGTCAGCGGGTTGCCGCAGGCGCAGCGCACCCGGGGCACACCGCGGTCGTCGACGAGGACGGCCGTGCCGGCCTGGAGGACCGCCTGATAACTGGTCGCGGCACCGTTCTTGTAGCCGTGGTTGGTGACGCGGGTGTCCATGCGCAGTTGCACGGGGGTGAGCGAACGCAGGTAGGCGGGGACATCGGACGGCTGGATCCGGACGACCGAGGCGAACGCACGCTGCTTGTCCGGGGCGTCCTCGAAGTACGTGATCTGCTTCTCCACGTCACAGCTGGCGACGTTGCGGGTGCCGCCGTACAGGCCCGGCGCGTCGCCGTTCACGCCTCGTACGGCGTTCTGCGGGGCCGACTCGGTGGCCCCCGAGGGGGTGACCGGGGAGGCGGAGCTGTCCTCCTGGGCCGTCGACTCGGTGAACTCGTCCGGGCCCGTGTCGGCCGCGGGCTGGAGGAAGACCTCACCGGTGGACGTGCTGGTGCCGCCGTCGGACGCGCCGCTGCCGCCGCCGTCGGGACGGGAGAGCACCACGGCCAGGACCACGGCTGCCACCACGGCGGTGGCGATGATCGCGACCCGGGGTACGGAGCCCCACCACGGGCGGCGGGGCTCCGGCTCCTCGCCGCCTCCGCTCGGCGGTTCCGACGGCGGGCCACCACCCGAGGGTGGCTGCGAGGGGCCCGACAGCGGGCCCGAGGGAGGTCCTGTGGGGCGACCGGACGACGGTGGATCGACGCTCACGAGCTCTTCTCCCGCGTGGGTTCTCTGCGGCCTTCACACACCACGGACGATTCATCCCGGTGTCTACCGCTTTTTCCACTACGGGTTCATTGTGTGCCCCGGTCCCGTGCGCCCCGCAAGCCGACGCGGACGGACCTCTCCGGCAGGCGCCCTGCACGGGGGCTGCTTAGCGTGACACCGTGAGTTCGCGCACCCCCTCCGGCCCGGCACGTACCTCCGGCGAGCCTGCCGTGTCCCGCCACGGCTGGGCGCATGCCCTCGTCACGGTGCTCGCCGGGCTGCTCGCCATGGCGGTGGTGGCCGCCCTGGGCCTGTGGGCGGCCGGGGCCGGTGACCTTCCGGACGGGTCCTTCGGCCCCGTCGTCGCGGCCACCGTGGTCACCGCGGTCGGCGGCACGGTGAAGCTCACCGGAAGCGCGGGCGACCTCGCTTCGACGCAGGCGGGCCTGACGGTGATTCCGCTGTCGGTCACGCTCACCGGGGCGCTGGTGCTCGCCTGGGGGTTCCTGCGGCCGCTGCGGCATCGGGCGGTCGCCGGCGCGGCGGAGCTGGCCGGCTGGGCCGGCCGGGTGGCGGCCCTGTGGCTGATCGCGCTGATCGGCCTGACTCTCGCGGCCCGCCACACCTTCGACATCCCCCTCGGGGACGACACGCTCGGCGAACTCGGCGACCTGTTCGGCGCCTCGCCCGAGGTCGGCTTCACGACCGACGTCCCCCTGTCCGTGTTCGTCGGCGTGGTGTGGCTGGCCGGCGTGCTGGTGCTGGCGCTGCTGGTGTCACGCGGGGCGCCGTTGCCCGCGGGACTGCTGCGCTTTCAGGCTTCGGTGCGGCCGGCCGCGTACGCGATGGTCGCATTGCTGCTGGCCTGCGTCGTCATCGGTGTGATCGTCGCCCTGGTCGTCGCGGTGGCCAAGGGGCACGCGCGGGAGACGTTCGCGGTGATCCTGCTGGGCATCCCCAACCTGGTGTGGCTGGCGCTGACGATCGGGCTCGGCGCCACCTGGAACGGCAGGGTGGAGGGACCGTTCGGGCTGCCCATGCCGCATGTGCTCGACGAGGTGCTGCGCACCCCGGACGTCTCCGAGCTGAACCTGCGGACCCTCGCCGAGCACGACGGCCGGGTGTGGTGGCTGCTGGTCGTCGACATCGTGCTGCTGCTGGCCGCCGCGTTCGTGATGGCGGCCCGGTCACCGGCCCGGGTGCGGGCCTGGCAGCACGCGGTGCACATGGCACTCGCCCTGATGCTCACGGTGTTCACGATCTGCCTCGTCGGGCGGATCTCCGCGCACTTCGGCCTGTCCGTGCTGGGCATCGGTGATCTGGGCGGCGGTCTGGGAGGCGAGCTGTTCCTGAGACCCAAGCTGTGGGGTGCCGTGGGCCTGGCCGTCCCCTGGGGGCTGGCTGCCGGGTTCGCCGGGGCACTGCTGGCGCGTCGCGTACGGCGGCGGGGCGAGGTGGGCACCGGCGGCGAGAGCTGACGCCGCGCCCTACATCCGCTGCACGAAGACCGGTTCGGCCCAGCGGGGCGGCTGCCTGGGCCGCTCCTCCCCCGTGCCCGGCAGCTGCCGGTCCACGCGCGTGGGCGTCCTGGGGGTGCCGGTTTCGCCGCCGGTCGTCGCGGCGCGCAGTGCGGCCACGAACGCGAGGCAGGACGGGTAGCGGTCGTCGGGGCTCTTGGCGAGGGCCTGGGCGAAGACGGGATCCACCCGCGGGCCGAGCTCGGGCCGGTCCTCGGTCAGCGGGGGCGGTTCGTCGTACTGGTGGGCCCAGAGCAGGGCCATGTCGTCGTCGCGGAGGAAGGGCGGGTGGCCGGACAGGGTCTCGAAGACGACGCAGGCGAAGCCGTACACGTCGCAGCGGGCGTCGACCGGCTTGCCGGAGATCTGCTCGGGGGCGACGTAGTCGAGCGTGCCGACGAACTGGCCGACCGTGGTGAAGCCGGTCAGGGACAGGGACTTCTTCGTCAGGCCGAAGTCGGTGAGGTAGACGTGCTCGGGGTGGTCGCTGTCGGTGCCGCGGGCCACCAGGATGTTGCCCGGCTTGACGTCCCGGTGGACGAGTCCGTGATCGTGGGCCGCGTCGAGTGCGGAGGCGACCTGGGCGGCGACCCGCAGGGCGGTGGGGGGCGGCATCGGGCCCTCGCGGTCGAGGACGTGCCGCAGGTCGCTGCCGGGGACGTACCGCATGGCGATGTACAGCACGCCGTCCGTCTCGCCGGCCTCGAACACCGGCACGATGTGCGGGTGGTCGATCGCCGCGGCGGCCCGCGACTCGTGCGTGAAGCGGCGGCGGAAGGTGTCGTTGCGGGCGAGCTCGGGGGCGAGCAGCTTCAGGGCGACGGTGCGTTCCAGACGCAGGTCGCGGGCCCGGTACACGACGGCCATGCCGCCGCGCCCGATCTCCTGCTCGATCCGGTACCCGGCGATCTGCTGCCCGACCAGCTCGGAGGGCCGCCCGGAGAACAGGCTCGTCTGGCGGGTCAACGCCCGTCACCCTCGGGCGAGACGACCCGGGTGGGCTCCTGCCCCACGACCCGCGTGGGCGGCGCCGCGCCCGGCCGCTCCTCATCCCCCTCGCCTTCACCCTCGCCCTGCCCGTCCTCCGGGGACACGAGCCGGGTGGGCTCGGGGACATCGGCGGTGACGACCCTGGTGGGCTCGGGAGCATCAGCCACCCGGGTGGGCTCGGGAGGCGTCGGGCCCTCCGCCCGTGCGGACTCGGAGACCTCCGGCGCCACCACTCTCGTGGGCTCCGGGGCTTCGGCAGGAGCAACCCCCTTCGACTCGGGCCTTTCCGGAGGCGTCACCACCCGGGTCGGCTCAGGCCCCTCCGCAGGCGCCACCACCCGGGTCGGCTCAGGCCCCTCCGCAGGCGCCACCACCCGGGTCGGCTCAGGCCCCTCCGGAGGCACCACCCGGGTCGGCTCAGCAGCAGCCGGAGTCATCACCCGCGTGGGCTCCGCAGCCTCGGAGGGCACGGCCTCCGTCGTCGGTTCGGGGACCTGGGACGGGGTCGCTGCTGAGGGCGAGGGCGCCTCGGGCGGGGCCACCGCCGCCGGTGATGGCGTCTCGGGTGGGACCACTCGCGTAGGCCCGGCGGGCGCGCTCCGTGCCGGTGGGGGTGACTCGGCCGGGCCGGGGGCCTGTCGCGCACGGGACGGTTCGGCGGGGCCCTCGGGCGGTACCACCCGCGCCGGGGGACGCGCGGGCGCCTCGACCGGGCGGGACGCCGGTTCCGCTTCGGGCGTCTCGTCCGTCGCGTACGTGGTCATCCGGGTTCCGTCGGCGTACACCCAGTGCCCGTGGGCGGAGTCGTAGAGCCACACGGACTCACCGTCGACGACGACGCCGATCCGCGTGCCGTGCGTGCGGGTGCGGAACGACTCCCGGTCGAGGCCGGCCGCGAGCTCCTCCACCGCGGAGCGGTAGCGCGCCAGGGCTTCCTGTGCCCGCCCCAGCAGCGGCCGCGGATCCGCGGCGCGGGTGAGCGGCCCGTCCGCGGCGGGCGGATCCTGCGGTACGGCGACCAGACGGCGGCCGTCGACCCAGGCCGACCAGCCGTTGAAGCACAGCACGTGCCCCCAGTCACCCTGCCGCTCCAGCAGCTGCACCGGCAGCAGGGGGTCGAGGTCCACGGTGGGCCGGGCCGGGTCGGGGGCCTCCCAGGCGGGCATCCCGTGCTGAGGGACGACGTGCGTGGGCCGGAATACGGGGGTCGTCATCGGCGCTCCCTACTTCCGCATGACGGCCGGTTCGTGCCGACGCAGCAGCCTCGACACGAGGAACCCGAAGAGCACCGACAGCACGACCAGCATCCCCACGTCCAGCAGCCACGTGGCCACCGCGTGCTCGAAGAGCGGGTCCTTCGTCAGGTCGTCGGGAACGATCCGGGCGAGCCCCACGGTCCCGGCCATCGCGGCCAGCGCCCAGCGCGCCGGCACCAGCCAGCCCAGCTGCTCGAGCCCCGGCGTGTCGGCCAGCTTCAGCAGGGCCCCGCAGAAGACGACCTGGACGATGGCGATGAGCACCAGCAGCGGCATCGTCACCTCTTCCTTGCGCACCAGGGCCGAGACGAGCAGGCCGAGCATCATGGCCGTGAACGCGAGCAGGGCGACGGCGACCGTGATCTCCACCAGGGGCGGCATCAGCACGCCCTCGCCGCCCGGGGCGCCGAGGTCCACGCCGAGCAGGGCGACCAGCGTCAGCACCACCGCCTGGAGCACGGTGATGACGCCCAGGACGATGACCTTGGACATCAGGTACGCCGATCTGGACAGGCCCACCGCCCGTTCGCGCTGGTAGATCACACGTTCCTTGACGAGTTCGCGCACGGCATTGGCGGCCCCGGTGAGCACCGCGCCGACACACAGGATGAGCAGCGCGTTCATCGCCGTGTCGAGGGTCAGCTTGCCGCCCGCGAGGGCGCGGGCCATCGCGCCCATGACGAAAGGCAGGGCGATCATGATGATCAGAAAGGTGCGGTCGGCGCTCAGCGCGGCCGCGTACCGGCGTACCAGCGTGCCGAGTTGGGCGCCGCGGCTGCGCGGCCGGGGCGGGGCGGTGATGACGACGGGCTCGGAGCGGGGCCGCTGGGGCTGGACGGAGGCGTCGGCCACGTACCGTCCGTGGAAGGGCGAGGCGAGGTACTGCCCCGCCCAGTCCCGGTCCGTGTCCCGTTCGAAGGCCTCGAAGGCCTCCGGCCACTCCTCGAAGCCGAAGAAGGGCAGGGCCTCCTCCGGCGGCCCGTAGTACGCGATCTTCCCGCCGGGCGCGAGGACGAGGAGCCGGTCGCACACGTCCAGGCTGAGCACGCTGTGGGTGACGACGATGACGGTCCGGCCGTCGTCGGCGAGGCCGCGCAGCATGTGCATCACCGAGCGGTCCATGCCGGGGTCGAGGCCGGAGGTCGGCTCGTCGAGGAACAGCAGCGACGGCTTGGTCAGCAGTTCCAGTGCCACGCTCACACGCTTGCGCTGGCCGCCGGACAGGCTGTGCACGTGCTGGTCGGCGCGCTGTTGAAGGCCCAGTTCGCGGATGACCTCGTCGACCCGGGCACGCCGCTCGGCCTTGGCGGTGTCCTGCGGGAAGCGCAGTTCGGCGGCGTAGGAGAGGGCTTTGCGGACGGTCAGCTGCGCGTGCAGGATGTCGTCCTGCGGTACCAGGCCGATGCGCTGGCGCAGTTCGGCGTAGTCGCGGTAGAGGTCGCGGCCGTCGTACAGGACGGTGCCGTGGCCCGCGGGCCGCTGACCGGTGAGGGCGTTGAGGAGCGTGGACTTGCCGGCGCCGCTCGGGCCGACGACGGCGAGCAGGCACTTCTCCCCCACCGGGAAGGACACGTGGTCCAGCAGCGTCTTGCGGCCACGGTCCACGCTGACGGCGAGGTCCTGCACGTCGAGCGAGACCTCGCCGGTGTCGACGTACTCCTGGAGCTGGTCGCCGACGAGGCAGAAGGCCGAGTGGCCGATGCCGACGATGTCACCCGGGCCGACGGGGGCGCTGGTGACGCGGCTGCCGTTGAGGTAGGTGCCGTTGTGGCTGCCCAGGTCGGTGATCTCGTAGGTTCCGTCGGCCAGGGCCCGCAGTTCGGCGTGCCGGCGGGAGACCACCAGGTCGTCGATGACCAGGTCGTTGTCGGTGGAGCGGCCGATGCGGACCGTGCGGGAGGGCAACGGCCGTACGGTCGTGGGCCGCCGGTAGGTGCCGGTGTGGGCCGGCATGGAGACGGCGGAGGGGCGTTCCGGCCCGGGTGCGGCGGGGGCGGGGCGTCCCGTCAGAATCATGCGGGGTCCGTCGGCCGGGTTGCCGAAGCGGATGACGCTGCCGGGTCCGACGTCCCGTTCACGGATGCGGCGGCCGTCGGCGTAGGTGCCGTTGGTGCTGTCCTCGTCCTCGATGGTCCAGTGACCGTCCTCGGGCTTCAGCACCGCGTGGTGCCAGGAGACCCGGTCGTCGTCGATGACGATGTCGCACAACGGGTCGCGCCCCACGTGGTAGTCGCGGCCCGGCATCATCACGGTGGTGCCCGTCTCCGTCTCCAGGACGAGCTCTGGTGCTACCGAGGGTTGAGCCATGGTCAAGATTCTACCGATATGGCCTGGTGTGCGCCTGGGCGAGGAGGGCCGGAGGTCAGCCGACGGTGATGCCGACGAAGGGGGCGGTGCGCTGCATCCGAAGGGCGTCCACGGACTCGGCGAGCAGTTCGTACTCGGTGGTGTCGTCGCTGGTGGCGATGCGCACCAGCCGTCCGGCCGCCAACTCCTCGGCGACCCGCTCCTGCTGGGCGGGATCGGCGCACCAGGCGCGCAGCAGCATGGGCACGTCGGGCACGGTGGGGGCGACCGGCACGAGCGAGCCCGGTGGTAAGTGTTCGGCGTCCGGCCGGGGGTCGAGGCGCTGGGCGATCCAGGAGGCGCGGTCGCGCAGCCACCACAGGGCGAGGGCGAGGGTGGGCGCCCGGTAGGTGCCGAGGGGGACTCCGATCCGGCGGCCGTCGCAGACTCCGTACGCCGTGACGTGGCACAGAAACTCGTCGTGCACGTGACCCTCCCCCGTTGCCCTGCCCGTCTGCCGGCCGGCCTCGCCCCTTCTGCGGTTCGCGTGCTGTGCGTGAGGGCGCCGTCGCTCGATGTGAAAAGCGCTCTCGCAGGTCAGTATGTTCACTACTGAATCACTGTCACCACGACTTTCCGGCCACTCTCCTGGCATATTCACACCACGAGTTGGCCGAAATCCGGCGAGTGGTGGCGACGGCCCATGACTCCGGAGGTAATCGACGGTCCCGGCGGGTGCGGGCAAGGTGGTCGTACCGGGTCGGCAGAGCGCGGAACCCGGCTCCTGACCAGCGTTGACGACCTTTCCGGAGGCTGATCGCCCATGTCCGAAACCGCCCACCGCCACGAGGACGCCGTGGCCCGCTACTTCGAGGCCTGGAACGCCGACGACCCGGCGGCACGCGCCAAGGCGGTCGCTGCCGCCTGGACCGAGGACGGCCGTTACACCGATCCGCTGGCCGACGTCAGCGGCCACGAGGGGATCACCGCAGTGATCGCGGCGGCCCGGGAGCAGTTCCCGGGGTTCGAGTTCCGGCTCACCGGCGGCGTCGACGGGCATCACGACATCGCCCGCTTCTCGTGGGAGCTGGTGAGCGCGGCCGACGGCTCGGCACCGGTCGCCGGGTCGGATGTGATCACGCTGGACGGGCAGGGCCGGATCAGGACCGTGCTCGGCTTCCTGGACCGGGTGCCCGTCGGGGCGTGAATCCGGCGCCCGCGATGAGTTCTCCGGTGTCCGGCGGTCTGTCCCTGTGGATGTGGGAACGGCAGCCGAGCACCGGAGGACGTCATGGCGAGCACGGGAGAACTGGACGCGGAGTTCACCGCGGTCCTGCGCAAGAGCCCCGCCGAGGGCGGCTGGACCTATCTGGTCTGGCCCCGGTCCGTCGCGTTCTTCGGCACCCGTGGCCTGGTCAAGGTCCGCGGGACGATCGACGGGCACCCCTTCCGCAGCTCCTTCATGGCCCTGGGGGACGGCACGCACAAGCTGCCCGTGAAGGCCGGCATCCGCAAAGCCATCGGCAAGGAGGAGGGCGACAGGGTGACCGTGCACCTCGAGGAGCGGATCAGTTCGTAGGGGGCGTCGTCCGGACCAGGTCACGGACCCGCGCCCCGGCCGGTGTGCCCGGAGGCGGACGCCCCCGGGCACACGAGGCCCGCTACTGCTTGACGATCGCGTCGATCCGGGCCAGCTCCTCCGCGTCGAAGTCCAGGTTGGCGATCGCGCCGACGCTGTCCTCGATCTGCCGCGCGCTGCTCGCGCCGACCAGCGCGGAGGTGACCCGGCCGCCCCGCAGCACCCAGGCCAGGGCCAGCTGGGCCAGGGTCTGGCCGCGGGACTTCGCGATGTCGTTCAGGTCGCGCAGCCGGCCCACCAGGTCCTCGGTGAGGGCGTCGGAGTTCAGGAAGGGGCTGTCGCTCGCGGCCCGGGAGCCCTCGGGGATGCCGTCCAGGTAGCGGGCGGAGAGCACCCCCTGCTCCAGCGGGGAGAAGACGATGGAGCCGACCTCGAGCTCGTCGAGGGCGTCGAGCAGGCCCTCGTCCTCGGGACGGCGGTCCAGCATCGAGTAGCGCGGCTGGTGGATGAGGAGCGGCGTGCCCAGCTCGCCCAGGATGCGGGCGGCCTCGCGGGTCTGCTCGGCGGAGTAGTTGGAGACACCGACGTACAGCGCCTTGCCCTGCTGCACCGCCGAGTGCAGGGCGCCCATCGTCTCCTCGAGCGGGGTGTCCGGGTCGGGGCGGTGCGAGTAGAAGATGTCGAAGTAGTCGAGACCCATCCGCTTCAGGCTCTGGTCCAGCGAGGACAGCACGTACTTGCGCGAGCCCCACTCGCCGTACGGCCCCGGCCACATCAGGTAGCCGGCCTTGGTGGAGATCACCAGCTCGTCGCGGTACGGCGCGAAGTCCGTCTTCAGGAACTCGCCCAGCGCGGACTCGGCGGCTCCGGGCGGCGGGCCGTAGTTGTTGGCGAGGTCGAAGTGGGTGACTCCGAGGTCGAAGGCACGACGCAGGATGGCGCGCTGCATCTCGACGGACCGGTCCGGGCCGAAGTTGTGCCACAGGCCGAGCGACAGCGCGGGGAGCTTCAGACCGCTGCGTCCGGTGCGCCGGTAGGGCATGTCCGCGTAGCGGTCGGGGTGTGCGGTGTACAACGCGACTCCAGAGGGGTTGGCACAGTCGGGAGGAAACCGGTGTCCACTCTGTCGTGACCTGCGCCCATGCGTCCAACAGAAGAATCCGATGGAATTCAGCGGCTACGCTTCTCAGTCATGGAACTGCGTCACCTGCAGCACTTCGTCGCGGTCGCCGAGGACCAGCACTTCACCCGCGCGGCGGAACGCCTCCTGGTGTCCCAGTCGGGCCTGTCGGCGTCCATCCGGGCCCTGGAGCGGGAGCTGCAGACGCCGCTGTTCGTGCGCACGACCCGCCGGGTGACGCTCACCCCGGCCGGACGGGCGCTGCTCGGTGAGGCGGAGCGGATCCTCGCGCAGGTCCGCTCGGCCCACGAGGCGGTGGCCGCGGTGCAGGGCGTGCTGCGCGGGATGCTCGCGCTCGGCTCCGAGCAGTGCATCGCCGGGGTGCACGTGGCGGGGCTGCTGGCGGCCTTCCGCCGGCGCCATCCGGATGTGGAGATCTGTCTGCGGCAGGCGGGCTCGGGGGCCCTCGCGGAGGACGTCGCGGCCGGGCGTCTGGATCTGGCGTTCGCGGTGCGCGCCGCCCAGGAGGATACCGACCAGCTGCGGACCGTGCCGCTGACCTGCGAGCCGATGACCGTGCTGTGCCATCCGAGCCACCGGCTCGCGGCGGCCGGGGCCGCGGTGACGCCGGAGGATCTCGGCGGTGAGGTCTTCGTCGACTTCCACCCGGACTGGGGGCCGCGGCGCACCACCGACGCCGCGTTCGCCGCGGCGGGCGTCCGCCGGAGCGTCGCCCTGGAGGTCAACGACGTGCACAGCCTCCTCGACCTGGTGGACGAGGATCTCGGCATCGCCGTCGTGCCGCGCCACTTCCGGCACAAGCGCGCCTCGCTGGCCGCCCTGCCGGTGAAGGGTGCCGAAGACGCCGTGTACGAGACGGTTGCCCTGCTGCCGCCCGAGCAGGCGACCAGTCCGGCGGCCCGGGCGCTGATGGCCCTGCTGAAAACAGGGGGCCTGACACCACCCCAGGAGGGTGTCCAGCCCTCCTGACCCGATCCGTCCCGCGCACGAGACTCGTGACCGTTCCCGAAGGCGACTGCGGTCAGGAGTGGGCGAGATGACGGATCACACACGACGGAACGTACTGCGCGGCGCCGCGGCGGTCACGGCGGCGGGGGCGCTCGTCGGCACCGGCACGGCAGTGCGGCCGGCCGTGGCGGCGCCCTCGGCTCCACGGCGCTTCCCGTTCCTGGAGGGCGCGTTCGAGCCGGTCACCGAGGAGCTCACGGCCTTCGACCTCCCGGTCACCGGCCGCGTTCCGCGTGAACTGAACGGCCGCTTCCTGCGCAACGGCCCCAACGTCCTGGGCCTGGAGGACCCGCGCGCCCACCACTGGATGCTCGGCGACGGCATGGTGCACGGCGTGCGGCTGCGCGAGGGCCGGGCCGAGTGGTACCGCAACCGCTGGGTGCGCTCCTCCCAGGTGGCGAAGAAGCTCGGCGAGCCCTACCCGGGTCCCGTGCCGCCGGACGACTTCCCCTGCAACACCCATGTGATCCCCTACCGCGGGCGGATCCTCGCGCTCCAGGAGAGCGGGCCGCTGCCGTACGCACTCGACGACGAGCTGAACACCGTCGGCACCCACGACTTCCGGGGCACCCTCAAGGGCCCGCTCACCGCGCACACGAAGTTCGACGCGCAGGCCGGCGAGCTGCACGCGATCGCCTACTACCCGACGTGGGACCACGTCCGGCACCTGGTCGTCGGACCGTCGGGCCGGGTCGTGCGGACCACGAGGATCCCGGTGGCGGACGCGCCGATGATCCACGACTTCGCGCTCACCGAGCACCACGTGGTCATCCTCGACATGCCGGTGACCTTCGACCCGGCGGGCGCCGAGCGCGGCGACATCGTGCCCTACGTCTGGAACGACCGGCATCCGGCCCGGGTCGGCGTGCTGCCCCGCGAGGGCGGCGCGGTGCGCTGGTTCGAGGTCGACCCGGTCTACTACTCGCACACGCTCAACGCGTACGAGGAGGGGCCGCACATCGTCGTCGACACGACGAACTTCGACGCGCCGTTCCTCGTGGCCGGCAACGGCTCGGGCGGTCCCCACACGGCGGGCACCCCCCGTCTCGACCGCTGGACGATCGACCTGCGGCACGGGCGGGTGCGGACCAGGACCCTCGACGACCGCCCCCAGGAGTTCCCGCGGGTGAACGAGGCGCTGGTGTCCCGCCGGCACCGGTACGGCTACGCGGCCGCGGCCGCGGAGATGTCGCTCGCCTACCAGGCGGTAGACGGCACCCCGCCCGACCGGGCCTTCGCCAACGCGCTCATCAAGCACGACCTGCTGCGCGGCACGTCCGAGGTCCACCGGCTGCCCCCGGGCGCGGCGGCGAGCGAGGCCGTCTTCGTGCCGTCCGACCCACGCGACGGGAGGGCCGCGGAGGACGACGGGTACGCGATCGCGTACGTGCACGACCCCGACCGCGGGGCGTCGGACCTGGTGATCATCTCGGCCCAGGACTTCACCGGGGAGCCGGTGGCCCGGATCCATCTCCCGGGCCGGGTGCCGCTGGGCTTCCACGGGAGCTGGATTCCCGACGCGTGACCGCCCGCGTGTGCCCTCCCGCGTGTGGTCCCCTTCGCGTGATCCGAGGCGCGCACTCCCCGGCGCGTGATCCCCGGCGATGCGCGATGGTGGAGCTATGCATGCGAAGGACATCCTCATCGACGGTTTCAACCGCATCCGCGAAGAAGTCCACGCCACCGTCGAGGGGCTCGGGCCCGACGAGCTCAGCGCCCGCCCCTCCCCCGACACCAACTCGATCGCCTGGCTGGTCTGGCACCTCACCCGCGTCCAGGACGACCACATGGCCGACGCCTTCGGCCTGGACCAGGTGTGGCTGTCCCAGGACTGGGAGAAACGCTTCGGACTGGACCTCTCCCGCCGCGACACGGGCTACGGGCACAGCCCCGCCAAGGTCGCCCGGGTCCGGGTCGACTCGGCGGATCTGCTGTCCGGCTACCACGACGCCGTGCACGAGCAGAGTCTGGAGGCCCTGCGGGGCCTCGCCGCCAAGGACCTGGAACGCGTCATCGACGAGCGCTGGGACCCACCGGTCACCCTGGGCGTCCGGCTGGTCAGCGTCCTGTCCGACGACCTCCAGCACGTCGGACAGGCCGCCTACCTGCGGGGGCTGCTTCAGAGCGCGGCGGCGTAACCGGGCAGCACCACGTCCCGGATGAGTGCGTTGCGCTCGTCGAACGGGATGAACGCGTTCTTCAGGGCGTTGACGGTGACCGTGCGCAGATCCGCGACGGTCCAGCCCGCCTGCTCGACCAGCAGGGACATCTCGCGGGTCATCGTGGTGCCCGACACCAGGCGGTTGTCGGTGTTGAGGGTGACGCGGAAGCCGAGGTTCTTGAGCGCGGTGATCGGGTGCTCGGCGATCGAGGTGGCAGCGCCCGTCTGGAGGTTGGACGTCGGGCACATCTCCAGGGCGATGCGCCGGTCGCGCACCCAGCCCGCGAGGCGGCCGAGCTTGCCGGACGCGAGGTCCGGGATGTCGTCGGTGATCCGCACACCGTGCCCGATGCGCTGGGCGCCGCAGACCTGCAGGGCCTGGTGGATGCTGGGCAGGCCGTGCGCCTCACCGGCGTGGATGGTGAACGGCACGTTCTCACGCCGCAGGTGCTCGAAGGCCGCGAGGTGGTCGGCGGGCGGGAAGCCGTCCTCGGCACCGGCGATGTCGAAACCGACGACACCGGCGTCGCGGAACGCCACGGCCAGATCGGCGGCCTCGCGCACCCGGTCGAACATCCGCATCCCGCACAGCAGGGTGCCGACCCGCACCGGCGTGCCCGCGGCGGCCGCCTTGGCCATGCCCGCCGCCAGACCCTCCTGGACGGTCTCCACGACCTCGGCCATGGTCAGCTCGCCGTTGGTGTTCAGCTCGGGGGCGTAGCGGACCTCGCCGTACACGACACCGTCGGCGGCCAGGTCGAGCACGTACTCCTCGGCCGTGCGCAGCAGGCCCTCGCGGGTCTGCATGACGGCGAGGGTGTGCTCGAAGGTGGCTATGTAGCGCACCAGGTCGCCGGAGTTGGCGGCCTCGTAATACCAGGCGGCGAGCTCGTCCGGGTCGGTGGTGGGCAGGGTGTGGCCGACCGCCTCGGCCAGCTCCACGACGGTGGCGGGGCGCAGACCGCCGTCGAGGTGGTCGTGCAGCACCACCTTGGGGAGGCGGCGGATCAGGTCGGCGTCTACGCGCGTAGCAGTCATGGCGGTCTTTCCTCGGGCGGGTGGTTCTGAGGGGCGGGGAGGTCAGCCGGCGGGCTGGAGCAGGTCCCAGCGGTTGCCGTACAGGTCCTGGAAGACGGCGACGGTCCCGTAGGCCTCGCGCCGCGGGTCCTCCAGGAAGGTCACGCCCGCCGCGGTCATACGGGCGTGGTCGCGGGTGAAGTCGTCGGTGTGCAGGAAGAAGCCGACCCGCCCGCCGGTCTGGTCGCCGACCCGGGCTGCCTGGGTCTCCCCCTTGGCGCGGGCCAGCAGCAGACCCGTGCCGGACCCCGGGGTGCCGGGTTCGACGACGACCCAGCGGGATCCGTCGGGCCGGGGCGTGTCCTCGGCGAGCCGGAAGCCGATGGCGCCGGTGTAGAAGCGGATCGCCTCGTCGTAGTCGTCGACGACGAGGGTGACCAGGGCGATACGTCTCATCGGGGCCTCTCGGAGCGGGCGGTTGACCGGTGAGGTTATACGTAAAACTCGACGGATGCCAACTACTCGGGCGGCTTTCGCCGACAGTACTGTAACTACTAGTATGTACAGACCATTCAGCCCCATCCGGAGGTCCTCGTGGACCACGACGGCACGAGCGGCACCCTGCGCTACGACGACTACCTCGGCGTACACCGCGACGAGGGCATCGTCTACATCGCGATCACCCTGCGCTCGGGTCGTGCGCCCGCCCGGAAGCAGGCGCTGTACCGCCGCACCGCCGAGCTCGCCCACGCGTACGCGGGCACCGAGCCGCGGAACGTGTTCGTCGTGCTGACCGAGAACGAGTCGGCCGACTGGTCGCTGGGTGAGGGCCGGGCGCAATACCTGGCCGGCCCTGAGTCTCCGGCGGCCCAGGGTCCTCTCGCCGTGCCGGATGCGCCCCGGCCGGGAGGCGCACAGGATGGAAGCGAGGGGTGCGGGGTGTACTGAGAAAGGGATGGCGATCGTGGATCTCATACTGCGCCCGGGCACTGCGGACGATGCCGCAGAGTGCGGAAGGATCTGTTACGAGGCCTTCGCCGGCATCGCCGAGGAGCACGCGTTCCCACCCGACATCCCGAGCCCCGACGTGGGTGTCGCGTTGATCGAGGGAGCCCTGACCCACCCGGGCTTCCACAGTGTCGTCGCCGAGCTCGACGGGCGGATCGTGGGCAGCAACTTCCTCGACGAACGCTCGACCGTCGTCGGGGTCGGGCCCGTCACCGTCGACCCCACCGTGCAGAACGCGGGCGTGGGCCGCCGCCTGATGCTGGCCGTGATGGAGCGGGCCGACGAGCGGGGGGCGCCGGGCATCCGGCTGTTGCAGAGCGGCTACCACAACAGGTCTTTCTCCCTGTACGTGAGCCTGGGCTTCGTGCACCGGGCCACGGTGGCCTGCGTGCAGGGCCCGCCGATCCTGCGTGCGATGCCCGGGTACGAGGTGCGGGAGGCGACGGACGCGGACCTCGGCGCCTGCAACGACGTGTGCCGGCAGGTCCACGGCGTCGACCGTGGCGGCGAGGTCGCCGACGCACTCAAACAGGGCACCGCCCGGGTCGTCGAGCGTGCCGGACGGGTCACGGGATACGCCACCGACCTGGCCTTCTTCGCACACGCCGTGGGCGAGAGCGCCCCGGACCTCCAGGCCCTGATCGCAGCGGCCCCGCAGTTCGGCGGCCCGGGCATCCTCGTACCCGCGGGCGACAGCGCGCTGCTCAGGTGGTGCCTTTCCAACGGCCTCAAGGTCGTACAGCTGATGAGCCTGATGACCATCGGCCTGTACAACCGGCCCGACGGGGCTTACCTGCCCTCGATCCTCTACTAGGTCTCGCGGTCCTGGGCGCCGGACGAAAGTTCTGGGCCCCGGCCTAGGACCGTGGCCCGAGGCGCCGGGCGCCGCCGCTCGCTACCGTCGCGTGCATGACGATCACCGAGCCACCCCGCACCCCCGAGCAGCGCAAGACCGACCTGCTGGGCCGCCTGGAGCGGGAGACCGACATCTGGGTCGCGACGGCGGATGCCGGAGGGAGCCCCTGCCTGGTGCCGCTGTGGTTCGTGTGGCACGACGAGGCGGTGTGGCTGTGCACCCGGCTGACCAACCCCACCGGCCGCAACCTGCGGGACGGCGGCAAGGCCCGGCTGGCTTTCGGGGACACCCGGGACGTCGTGCTCGTCGACGGTGAGGTGCGGACCTACCCGATGCGGGAGGTGCCGTCGGCGGCGGCCGAGGCGTTTCACGCGAAGACCGGCTGGGATCCGCGCACGGACCACGCGTCGTACGCGTTCTTCCGGGTGCGGCCGCGGGCGGTGCAGGCGTGGTGCGAGCAGCACGAGCTGCCCCGCAGGCACCTCATGCGGGAGGGCGTCTGGGCCGTGTAGAGATCGCTCAACCGGCCTGGTGGCGACACGAGTCGAGCCGCTTCAGTTCCTCGTCGGTGAGGCGGATCGCGCCCGCCGCCACGTTCTCCGTGAGGTGGTCGGGGTTGCCGGTACCGGGTATGGCGAGGACGTGGGGACCCTGGTGCAGCGTCCAGGCGATGCGGATCTGGGCGGGGCTCACGCCGTGGGCCCGGGCGACGGCGCGGACGGCATCGTCGTGGGCGGTGGTGGCGCCCTGCTCACCGGCCTCACCGGCGACGGCGTAGAACGGCACGAAGGCGATGCCCTCGGCGCCGCAGACGCGGAGCAGTTCGTCGGCGTCTTGGTCGGGTCGGTCGAGGGCGTACCGGTTCTGGACGCAGACCACGGGTGCGATGGCCCGGGCTTCGGCGAGATGGCGGGACGTCACGTTGGAGATGCCGAGGTGCCGGATCAGGCCCGCGTCACGCAGCTCGGCGAGGGCTCCGAAGTGCTCGGCGACGGAGTCGTACTTCGGCATCCGGCGCAGGTTGACCACGTCCAGGTGGTCGCGGCCGAGCTGGCGCAGATTCTCCTCCACGTGGCCGCGCAGGTCCTCGGGGCGAGCCGAGGTGCCCCACTCTCCGTCGTAGGCCCGGTACGGGCCCACCTTGGTGACGATGACCAGGTCGTCGGGGTAGGGCGCGAGGGCGCTGTTGATGAGTTCGTTGGCGGAGCGCAGCGACGAGAAGTAGAAGGCCGCCGTGTCGATGTGGTTGACGCCGAGGTCGATCGCCCTGCGCAGGACGGCGATCGACCGGTCGCGGTCGCTCGGTGTGCCGTGGTGGAAGGCGGCACTGCCCGTCAGCCGCATCGCGCCGAAGCCGAGGCGGTGGACGGGCAGGTCGCCGAGTTTCCAGGTGCCCGCGCTCTCCGCGGTGATCTTCTGTGAGCTCATCGGCGGAGTCTCACACACGGCGCTCGGGCCAGTGAAACGGCTTACGGGTACGTGTACGAGTTGAGCGTGGTGACGGCGGAGGCCGGGTTGCCGCGGTCGTAGTGGTCCACGGCGAGGAAGTTGGGCTTCTTCCGGGCGGCCGGCTGGCAGAACCTCTGGGCGCGGTCGGCGAGTTTGGTGTTGTCCGTGCCGGCGGTGCCGGCGAGGGGGACGTCACGGAAGTGGTTCATGACGAACAGCGGGCGGAACCCGGGTTCGGTGCGGGTCAGCGGGATGCTGGTGTCGCCGCCGTACCAGCGGCTGTAGCAGGACCAGTCGGAGGTGCCGACGCCGGAGCCCATCGACCAGTAGTTCTCGACGGTCCATTCCCGCTGGTACATGACCCCGAAGCTGTCCCGGGTCAGTCCCGCGGCCTGGTCGGCGGAGCGACTGTGGTCGGTGAAGATCAGCAGCCGGTCGCCGGCGGCGGCCAGCTCCGTCATCGTCGGCCAGCCGCTGTGCCGTACGCCGGCGAGGTCGGGCCGGTAGAGCACGTCCGACAGGCCGTCGACACGGGCGAGTTCGGCGCGCAGGACGGCCGGGTCGACGTAGTCCTCCAGGAAGACGGTGACGAACTGGTCGGGGTGGGCCTTCAGGAAGTCGACCATGCGCTGGAGGTCGACCCACAGGGCGACGGGCCTGCTGACGAGGGTGCAGCTGTTGTGACACAGGATCGCGCCGTCGGGGGTCTGGTGGATGTCCAGCATGAATCCGCGCACTCCGTCGGCGAGTTGCTGCCGGATGCCGCGGGTCTGATTGGGCACGAGGTTGACGAAGGGCGGGGCGAAGCCGCCGTCGACGCCGTTGGCGTACGCGTTGTGCGTGGTGAGGAATGTGACCTGGTCCAGGGTGCGACGGTCCGGCGGGGGCATGGGCCCGGTGACGGGGGCGACCGGGGTCAGGTACCAGGCCGCGAGGTCGCCCGCGCCTCCCAGGGTCAGGCGCGCGGGAAAGTCGGCTCCGGAGGGCTTGGGCGCCACGGTGAGGTGGCGGGCGGTTCCCGGAACCCTGAGTGTGTAGCGGTCGGCGTCGAGCGGGGTGATCTCCCAGGGGGCGTCGGCGCTCGCGCAGGCGACGGTCGCGGCCTGGTCACCGTTGCGGCCGAGGCAGCTGCCGGGGGCGTCGGTGCTCTCCAGGAGATGCGTGGAGCCGTTCGGCTTCAGCCGCCACTGCTGCCGGTCCTCGTTGCCCCGGGGTCTGTGCTGCTCGACCGCTCCGCCGTTGTCGGCCGCGTTGAGCCCGGTCGTGACGCTCTGGACGTAGTAGGTGCCCGCAGCCGGAGCGGCGGCGGCAGCGGGCTGGGGGGCCATGACCGCGGCGGCGAGCGCCGCGGCCGTGGCGGTCAGGGCGTGGGGGGTGCGTAGGCGCATGAGGGAGGCCCTTCGTCAATCAGTCAGGTCCATGACATCCCGCATGACACCACGCCGGCCGGCCCGGCGTCAGCAGTACAGGTTGCCGCCGGGTGACGTCCCGAGGATCTGGGTGAAGCGCTGGTAGTTGTTCACCCGGCTCTGCACCTGCGCCGGGTTCTTGCCGTCGCACTCCAGGGAGCCGTTGATGCTGCGGACGGTCTGGCCGAAACCGGCACCGTTCACCATGGCGTTGTGCGGGGTCATGCTGCCGGGGCCGGTCTGGGTGTTCCAGTACCACAGGGCCGTCTTCCAGGCGACGGCCGAGTCGTTCTGCACCAGCCAGGGGTTGTTCAGCAGGTCGATGCCGAGCGCGTCGCCCGCCGCCTTGTAGTTGAAGTTCCAGCTCAGCTGGATCGGGCCACGCCCGTAGTAGGCGGCCTGCCCGGCCGGACAGCCGTAGGGCCGGCTCCAGTCGCAGTAGTGCGGATAGTTGGCGGTGTTCTGCTCCACCACGTGCACCAGGCCGCCGGTCTCGTGACCGACGTTGGCGAGGAAGGCCGCGGCCTCCTGCTTCTTCACCGTGTCGCTGCCGGTGTTGGCGAAGCCGGGGTAGGCGCTCAGGGCCGCGGTGAGGCCGCTGTAGCTGTAGAACGCGTTCCGGTTCGGGAACATCTGGTTGAACTGCGCCTCGCTCACGACGAAGCGCGCGTTCGGCGTGCCGGGACCGTTGTCGCAGGCGTACGGCTCCCAGTACCAGGTGCTGATGACCGGGTCGTAACCCGGGTTGGCGTGCTCGGCGATGTACGCCTTGCCGTCGGTGTAGCGGACGATGTCGCCGGCGGCGTACGACTTCCCGGCCGTCCAGTTCGGATAGCTCGAGCACGCGGCTGCCGAGGCGTTCGTGGCGGGCAGGAGTACCGGCGCGGTGCCGGCGAGGGCGAGGGTGGCCAGGACTGCGGAGATGCGGCGTCTCGACACGGGTTCAACTCCTTCGCGGAGCACGACCGCACCCTGACCGGGCAGGGTGAAGCAGACCCTTGACCGCACGCGCCGGTGGTTCGGTCACGGCGTTGGGGGCGGCCGTGGTGGGGGGCTGGGAGGCACACTCAACCGCTTTGGTCTGTACCAGTCAAGGGTGTAGACCAGTCAGGTACAGACCAGTCAGGGGCAGACCTGCCGGGGACGGACGCCTCGGGTACAGACCTGCCGAGTTCGCGCCGGATGACGGTCCGCCCTGCCTCGCGACGGGCTCACACGTGCGCCGAGCCCTCCAGCGTCGCCGCCAGCCGGTCCAGCAGGGAGCGCAGCAGGTCGTCGTCGCCGTCGTCGAGCGGCGGCCAGTCGGCACGGACGGCGCGGTCGACGCGCTGCCGGTACTCCTCGCCGCGCGGGGTGAGATGGGCGAGGACACGGCGCCGGTCGAACGGATCGACCCTGCGGTGCACCAGGTTCTGGTCGACGAGCTGGTCGACCAGTTTGGTCAGCGTCGGAGGCGGCAGGAAAGCGGCCTCGGCGAGCCCCGTCATGTGGTGCCCCTCGCCGTCGGACAGCGCGGCCAGCACCCGCCACGCGTCGAGCGAGCAGCCCTCCGCCTCCAGCACACCCTGCAAACGCCGCGCCGCCAGCCGTTCGGCCCGCGTCAGCAGTTGCACGAGGTCGTCGGGACGACGCGGGGTGGGGCTGGGCATCCCTGCTCCTAGGTCACGAGGGGTGTCCATCGTAGGAGACGCACTGGAGTTCGTCCGATGGAGCCGGAATCATGACGCCATGTTCCGGCACCACCTCCCAGGGCGCGAGTGGTTCACGGCCGACGACTCCGTGCTCGGCGTGGCCCTCGTCTTCCCCCTGCGGGGCCCGGCCGGGATCTTCGGGCCCACCTGCGAGCTGTGCGCCCGGCTGGCCGCCGAGGAGGTCAACCGGGACGGCGGCGTGCTCGGCAGGGAGCTGCGGCTGGTGCCGGTCGACGGCTCGGGCCCGCCCGACGGGATCGCGGACGAGGTCGAGGCCCTGGTGGACCTGGGCGCCGTGCAGGGCGTCACCGGCTGGCACATCTCATCTGTACGGCAGGCGCTGGCGCCGAGGGTCGCGCACCGCGTCCCGTACGTGTACACCGCGCTGTACGAGGGCGGCGAGGACACGGCGGGGGTCTTCATGACCAGCGAGACCCCGCGCGAACAGCTCCGGCCGGCGATGGAGCTGCTGGCGCGCGAGCGCGGGGTGCGACGCTGGTTCGTGGTGGGCAACGATTACGTGTGGCCACGGCAGACGGCCCGCTCGGCCCGCGACTACGCCCGGGACAGCGGCGGACGCATTGCCGGTGAGGTTTATCTCCCGTTCGGCACCGAGGACTTCGAGCCGGTGCTGCGCCGCGTCGAGCGCTCGGACGCCGACGCGGTGCTGATGCTGCTCGTCGGCAGTGACGCGGTGCGCTTCAACCGGGCGTTCGCGGCATACGGCCTGCCCGCGCGCTGTCTGCGGCTGAGCACGCTGATGGACGAGAACATGCTGGTGGCGAGTGGCCCCGAGGCGACGGAGGACCTCTACAGCACCGCCGGGTTCTTCGCCTCGCTGGCCAATCGCGACACCCTCGACTTCCACGGGCAGTACGCGGCGCGCTACGGCGTCCAGGCGCCCGCCCTCGGCAGCCTCGGCGAGTCCTGCTACGAGGGGGTGCTGCTGCTGGCCGCGCTGCTGAGGCGGGCCGGGACGCTGGACGTCTCTGCGATCGGCGCGACGGCGGGAGCCGGGGCGGTGTCGTACGAGGGCCCGCGCGGGCTGCTGCACCTGCGGGACGCCCATGTGCGCCAGCGGATCTACCTGGCGCGGGCCGACGGGCTCGACTTCGACGTGCTCACGGAGCTGGACGCGCCGCGCTGACCGCGAGGAAGCGGCCGACACACCCCCGGATCCGCACCCCGCGCCGCCCGGCCGCGAGAATCCCCCCATGACCACCACACCGCACCCTCTCGTCACCCACGCACAGCGGCTGGCGCGCGATCTCCTCCTCCCGCAGGCCGAACGCGTCGACCAGGAGGGGGTGCCCGCGAGCCACGTGGAGGAGGTGAAGCGGGCCGGGCTGCTCGGGGTGGTCGCGCCGCAGGAGTACGGCGGCGCCGACGCGCCCGTGGCCGTGGCGCGGGAGACCGCGGAGATCCTGGCCGGGGCGTGCTGCTCCACCTGGTTCGTGCAGACACAGCACCACACACCCGTGAAGCTGCTCGCCACCCACGACTCGCCCGTCCGGGAGAAGCTCCTGCGTCCGCTGGCGACCGGCGCGCAGATGGCCGGCATCGCCTTCGCCCATGTCCGCGCCTTCCCCCGGGTGCCGGTGCGGGCCGTCCGGCAGGAGGGCGGCTGGCGGTTCGAGGGAAGGGTGCCCTGGTACACGGGGTGGGGTCTGAACGACGTGATGCTGCTGGCCGGGGTGACCGACACGGCCGAGGTGGTGTTCGGGTTCGCCGAGGCCCGCGAGCAGCCGGGGCTGACGCCGTCGGCGCCCATGCGGCTCGCGGCCCTGACCGCCGCCCGTACGGTGTCCCTGCGGCTGGACGGCCTGTGGCTGCCGGAGGAGGCCGTCGTACTGCGCACCTCGCAGGAGGAGTTCGCCCAGGTCGACCTGCCCCGGGCCGCCAACGCCAGTCCGGCCGTGTTCGGGGTGGCGTACGCGGCGCTGGACCTGGTGGCGCAGACCCCGGACGGCCGGGACACGGCCCGGTCGTTGCGCTCCCGGCTCGACGAGGTCCGCACGGATGCCTACGCCCTGGCCGACCGGCCCGCCTCGCATGACTGCGTCCCGGAACGCCTGGCCGTGAAGACGCGCGCGTACGACCTCCTGCGCGCGGCCACGACCGCGGCGATCGTGGCCGGGGGCGGCCGGGCCATGGACCTGGGCAGCCGGGCGCAACGGCTGGCGCGCGAGGGGATGTTCCTGCTGGTGCAGGGCCAGACGGCCGAGGCACGCCGGACGCACCTCGGCTCGCTGGCGTCCGGCTAGCCGAGGCCGGGCACGGCAGGCGTCCGGGACGGGGTCTTCCCGCAGAACTCCGCTTCGATGACGTCGACGTAGAGTGAGGAGCTCGGAAGCCAGTCGCCGTTGATGTTGAACGTGAGCTGGTGTTCGCCGTCCGGGGTGCCGACCATCGCGGACAGGGAGCCGTTCGTGCGGCCGCTCTTGCCCACCACCTTCACCCCGCAGGACAACCGCGCGAACTCGATTCCGAGTCCGTACCCGGTGCCGTGCCCGGCCGGAACCTCCTCGAACATCTCCTTCATCTGCCGCTGGGGCAGCAAGTGGCCCTTGACCAGAGCCCGTTGGAACCGGTTGAGGTCGCCGCTGGTGGAGATGACGTCGCCGGCCGCGCCGAGCCAGGTCATGTTCTGTTCGGTGGCGTCGTGGATCTCGGCGCCGGGGGCGTCCTGGTGAAGCCGGGAGTAGCCGACGGGATGGGGCTTCGGCATGTGGGGTGACATGCCGGGGAACGACGTCCCGCGCAGTTTCAGCGGCCGGAGGATACGCCGGGTTATCTCCTGGGCGTGACTGCGGCCCGTCGCCTTCTCGATGACCATGCCCGCGATGACGAAGTTGGTGTTCGAGTACGACGGCTCGCTCTCCGGGCCGGCCTGCGGTGGGCGCCGCAGAGCGATCGCCACGAGCTCCTCGGGCGTGTGGGTGTCGTACCGGTGCTCCGGGAAGCCGGGTCCCGCGCTGTTGTGGAGGAAGGCGGGGTCGTCGGTGTAGTTGGCGATACCGCTGGTGTGGTTGAGGAGCCGGCGCAGGGTGACCTTGCCGCCGTCGTAGCCGTTGCCGCGCAGCAGTCCGGGCAGCCATCGCTCGACCGTGTCGTCCAGGTCCAGTCTGCCTTCCGCCTCGAGCTGGAGCAGGACGGTCGCGACGAACGTCTTGGTGATGCTGGCACCGCGGAAGTGCTCGCCGGCCGACCGCTCGCGGCCGGTCGCGGTGTCCGCGTGGCCCGCCGTGCCGACCCAAGTCCCCTGCCCGTCACGGACCTTGGCCGCGACTCCGGGAAGTCCGCCCTTCTCGACCAGCGCGCGTAACGCGGTCCGGGTGGCCTCGTGGCCGTGCTGCCGATCCGCCGCCTGCGCTGCCGGGGCCAGTGCCGCCGTGCCGACGGACAGTGCCACGGCCAGGGCGATCGAGACGGTGCGTGCGGCGCGCTGCTTCATGTGTGTGCCTCCTGGTCACCGCGGGGCGGTCGTGCCCACTCGATGACCAGGACGCCCGTGCGCCGCACCAGGGTTGATCTCCGGTGACGAATGCGGCGGGGTGTCAGCTCGCGACCGGCACGAAGGGGGCCGCGGCGGCGGGCGTGTCCCGACGGCCCGCGGGGTGTCGCCACAGTCCCTGCGCGGCGAGGCGCGGCAGGACTCCCTCGCCGAACCAGTAAGCCTCCTCCAGGTGCGGATAGCCGGAGAGGATGAACTCGTCGATGCCCAGGGCGTGGTACTCCTTGATCCTCTCGGCGACCTCGTCGTGGCTGCCGACCAGGGCGGTACCCGCCCCGCCGCGCACCAGGCCGATGCCGGCCCACAGGTTGGGGTGGATCTCCAGGCGGTCTCGGCGGCCGCCGTGCAGGGCGAGCATGCGCTGCTGCCCCTCGGACTCGCTGCGGGAGAGACCGGCCTGCACGGACGCCACCGTCTCCGGATCGAAGCCGTCGAGCAGCCGGTCGGCCTCGGCCCAGGCCTGCTCGGCGGTGTCGCGGGTGATGACGTGCAGCCGGATACCGAAGCGCAGGGTGCGGCCCTGGGCGGCGGCCAGCGACCTGATCCGGGCGATCTTCTCGGCGACCTGGGCCGGGGGTTCGCCCCACGTGAGGTAGACGTCGACGTGCCGGGCGGCGATCTCTCCCGCGATGGGCGAGGAGCCGCCGAAGTACACCTCGGGCACGGGATCGGGCACCCGGGCCAGCGCCGCCTCCTCCACCCGGACGTGCTCGCCCCGCAGGTCGACGGTGCCGCCCTCCCACAACTCCCGTACGACCTGCAGGAACTCACCGGTGCGGCGGTAACGGGCGTCCTTGTCGAGGAAGTCACCGAAGGCGCGCTGCTCCTTGTTCTCACCGCCGGTGACGACGTTGAGCAGCAGCCGCCCGCCGGTCTGCCGCTGGAAGGTGGCGGCCATCTGCGCGGCGAGCGTGGGCGAGATCAATCCGGGCCGGAAGGCGACGAGGAACTTCAGGCGTTCGGTGTGCTGGGCGACCATCGCGGTGGTGAGCCAGGCGTCCTCGCACCAGGCACCGGTGGGCGTGAGGGCTCCCGCGAAACCCACTTCCTCGGCGGCCCGGGCGATCTGGCTCAGGTAGGCGACCGTCGGCGGCCGGTCCCGCCCGGACGCGGTGGCCGGGGTGCCGTGACCGCCGCCGACGACATGCCGGCTGTCGCCGTTGGTGGGCAGGAACCAGTGGAAGGTGAGGGACACGGGTGACTCCGATCGGGGGGAACGTACGTGCGGCGGCGGGTGGTGTCAGCCCGCCACGGCCAGCAGCGGGGTGCGGCCCAGCGCCGCGGAGAACTGGTCGACCACCTGGTCCAGGGCCTCGGTGGCGTCCGGCGCGACGGTCAGGGAGCCGTCCTCGTGCGCGGTGAGGTGCTTGTCGAGGGTGAACCAGCCCTGCACGATGTGGTCCGCGCCCATGGAGTTGAGGACCGGGCGCAGGGCGTAGTCGATGGCCAGGACATGGGCGACGCTGCCGCCGGTGGCGAGCGGCAGCACGGTCTTGCCGGTGAGGGCGTACTGCGGGAGCAGGTCCAGCAAGGCCTTCAGGACACCGGAGTAGGACGCCTTGTAGACGGGTGTGCCGATGACGACGCCGTCGGCCCGGGCGAACAGTTCGGTGGCCTCGACGATGGCGGGGTGCCGGAAGTCGGCGCCGAGCAGGGCCTCGGCGGGGATGGTGCGGACGTCGAGCGGGATCACGTCATGCCCCTGGGCCGCCAGCCGCTTGTCCAGGTGGCGCAGCAGTCGGCTGGTGCGGGAGGAGGCGGAGGGGCTGCCGGAGACGGACAGGACGGTGGCCATGGGCTCTCATTTCCTGGAGAAGGCACGACTGCGCGAGGAACCGCCGAATTCGGGGACGCCTCGTTCAACGGGCGTGCGAGGGTGCCGAATTCAGGCGGGGGAACATCACCGCTCAGGGCATGCCGCCGACACGGCGGACGAAGGCCGGTGGAGGGAAAGGCGGTGAGGGGAAGCGGCGAGCCGGGAGACTCAGGCTGCGGCGCGACAGGAAGCGCTGGAGACGCGTGCGAGGTCGACGTGGCGTCGCCGCGTGAGGTCCAGTCGCATGGTCATGCCATGGATCGTGGCAGTGGAGGCCGAGGGCCGTCAAGGAAAACGCGGCTCATCTCGTATCCCGGACCGGCCCGTTCACCGAAGGCACCCCGGAAGAACCGGGCGCGCCCTCCTGGTTCGGTACGAGCCGGGAGGACACGCCGCGTTGCTGCGTGAACGGTGCCGGTCTCAGTCGCCGTCCGCCGGGACGACCACGAGGAAGGCATCCGACTCCAGGTCCATCACGACGGTGGCCGGCTCCCCCTCGGCGCGGCGGCGTGCCGCGTACTCCTCCGCGGGCCAGGATCCGCGCGGGGACCCCGCCGGGAACCGCTCCAACACCTTCGCGCCGATGGCCGTGGTCACGTCCGCTGCCCTCCTCGTCCTACGCCGCCCGCCGGACGACGTCGCCGGTCGCTGTCGTACGCATCCGGATGCCCCCGATCCGTCCGTACATGTACCGCGGGGTAGATTCCGCGCCCTCCCTCGAGGCCTACACATAAAGGGGAAATAAGAGCAGAATGACGCTTACGCGGCGTTTACCGCACACCCTTCCAGACGCGGTCGCCCTGCACCATGAAGGAGACGAGTCATGGCCAACGTCTCGCCCACCAGAGGTGACATCAGCACCCACCCCGACGCCTCCGAGATGCGGGACCGCTACGCCCGCGTGCTCGGCGGCCGCGATGTGGCGCTCGTGGACGGACCGGTGTTCCTGCTCGGTCTGTACTGCGCCGCCTCCCCGTGGATAGTCCACTACACGACCAGCCAGCCGGCACTCGTGACCCACAACCTGATCATGGGCATCGCGATCGGCCTGCTGGCGCTCGGCTTCACTCGCGCTCCGGAGCGCATGTACGGCCTGAGCTGGGCCATGTGCGCCCTCGGGGTGTGGATGATCATCTCGCCGTGGGTCGTCGGCGAGAGCCCCGACGCCGGTGTCGTGTGGAACAACATCATCATCGGTGCACTGGCCGTGATCCTGGGGCTGGTGTGCGCCGGAACGGCGGCGAAGGCCACGCCCAGGCCGTAGCACCGACCGGAAGGAACCGAAGGCCGGTCCACGCCCAGGACCGGCCCGTTCACGCCCGCCCCGCTGCCGCCGGAGAGTTCGTGCGACGCCCTCCAGCGCCCGCGCCTCACAGGCGAGTCGCTCCTTGGTCCGCATGGCCGCGAGGTGCCGTTCGCGGCGCGGTGTGCTGCCGGGCGGCCGAAGGGGCAGTCCTCGGTGAGCGCGCGGTCGCCGTGGTCGCCGTGGCCCTACCCGAAGGCCGCCGACTCCACGACGAACCGTCGGGCCCCGGTGGCCGGCTCTTGCCGTTCGTCGTCATGACAGTGCGACGCAGCGGACGGACGCGCAGGTGACATGCCGCCGGGCTCGGTCGGGATCTGTGCGCGTACGGCTAGGTCGTGTACACGTACGGCGTCGTGGTCGTCAGCGCCGCGAAACCGAGCCGTTCCAGGATCGGCCGGCTGTCACTGGAGGCGTCGACCTGCAGGTAGCGGTAGCCGCGGGCAGCGGCGGCCCGGGCGCGATGGGCGACCAGGGAGCGGTAGATGCCCCGGCCGCGCCAGCCCGGGACGGTGCCGCCGCCCCACAGGCCTGCGAAGGGGGTGCCGGGCACGAGTTCCATGCGGGCCGCGCTCACCGGCTGGTCGCCGGCCAGAGCCACGACGGCGACGACGGTGTCCGGGTCGGCCGACAGCCGGGCGAGGAGCTGCTGTCGCAGCCAGGAGCTGTCCGCGCCGAACGCCTTCTCATGGACGTCGGCCACGCGATCGACGCCCGCCGGGTCGGTGACCGGCACGACGCGCACACCCTCGGGCAGTTCGCTGTCGAGGTCGAGAGCGCCGACCTCGCCGATCATCAGCGTCTCCTCGGCCTCGGGTGTGAACCCGGCCGCGCGCAGCCGCCGCCCGAGGTCGGCCGGCCCGTCGTGTCCGTACAGCTTCCACTCGAAGTCGAGACCGAGCCCGGTGTAGTGACGGATCTGCCCGGTGATGGCCGCGTCCGCCCCGGCCTCGTCGAGAGCGGACCACACGATGCCGTTCCAGCCCCCCGCGGAGGCGACCTGACGGACGACACCGCCGGTCCGCTCGACCCGGGCACCGGGACCGTCCGGCCGGGCCCCCGCGCGTAGGTCGTGGTCGAAGAGGGCGAGCAGCTCCGCATGATTCATGAGCAGACCTCAGCAGGCATGGGGCCGGAAGGCAAAGGATTTTGCGGCGCAGCGGCCGCCCCACCGGCCCGCAGCCCCGCTCTTTTCCTCGTGTGCACAGGCGCCATGAGGTCCTGGTGATCACGTCGTCTCGCGAAGGGCCGGTCCCATGGTCGTGCAGGACACGGAACTGCCGTATCTGCGCCACTGCGTGGAACTCGCGGCCGAAGCCCTGGAGGCGGGGGACGAACCGTTCGGTTCGGTCCTCGTGGGCGGTGACGGCACCGTCCTCGGCGAGGACCACAACCGGGTGGCCTCGGGCGACCGCACCCGGCACCCCGAGTTCGAGCCGGCCCGCTGGTCGGCGGCGCACCTCACGCCCGGGGAACGGGCGGCCGCCACGGTCTACACCTCCGGCGAGCACTGCCCGATGTGTGCGGCCGCCCATGCCTGGGTCGGCCTCGGCCGGATCGTCCACGTCGCCTCGTCCGACCAACTCGGCTCCTGGCTGAGCGAGCTGGGTGCCCCCGCGCCGCCGGTCCGGCCACTTCCCGTGCGCGAGGTGGCACCCCATGTAACCGTGGACGGCCCGGTACCCGAGCTGAGCGGCCGAGTGAGGGAGTTGCACGTCAGGTTCCACCTTGGCCGCGCCTGAAGACCTGGACGCACCCGGCCCGGTGGGCGGCCACCCGAGATGCAGGGCCGCCCTGACGAACTTATGATCGATTTCAACTGAACCCAGACGTAAGACCAGGCCTGTGACCCGGTCTCCGTCCGCACGCTTCCCTCCTGCGGCTGAAGGACTGGCCGGCCATGACGACGCACAACGACGACGTGGACTGGGACCGCTGGCCGGTCGCCGACTACCTCGCGGAGAACTACCGCGAGGTGCACCCCTGGGACGCTGCGGTCATCGCGCACCACAGCGCCTACTACCGGCACCTTCCGCCGGGCGGCATCGCCCGCTCGGTGGAGTTCGGGGCGGGGCCCAACCTCTACCCGCTGATGCTCGCGTCCGCCGCGAGCCGCGGGATCGACGCCGTCGAGGCGGGAGCGAGCAATGTCGCCTACCTCACAGACCAGATCTGTCACCGTCCCGACGCGAGCTGGCTCCCGTTCCACGCGCTGTGTCGGGAGCTCAACCCCGAGGTGCCGGCCACCCTGGCCGGGGCACTGGCGCCGGTCAACGTCGTCCACGCCGATGTCCGGTCCCTGCCCCGGGGGACCTACGAACTCGCCTCCATGCACTTCGTCGCCGAGGGCGCGACGGAGGACTTCGCCGAGTTCGCCGACTTCTGCCGCACCTTCGTCCGTACGGCCCGGCCGGGCGGCCGCCTGGTCGCCGCCTTCATGGAGGACATGCCGACGTACCGCATCGGGCCGGCCTCCCGCTGGCCGGGCTGTCCGGTGAACCCGGCCACCGTCACGGAGGTCTTCGCGCCCCTGACCCGGGAGCTGGACGTGACCCACATCGACATGGACCCGGCCCTGCCGGGCCACGGCGATTCGGGGATGGTGCTGCTCACGGCGGTGGCGGAGGCCGTGTGACCCGTGCGGGTCAGCCGTCCGCCCCCGGACGGAACCTCCGTCGCAGCACCACTCCCCCGGCGACCAGTGCGGCGCTCGCCGCGACGGCCTGGAGGGCATGGTCCGTGCCTGTGTGGGCCAAGGCGCCCCTGGCGTGCGGGACGGTGCGCGGAGACGGTTCGGGGGCCGGGTTCGGCCGGGGCGGCGGAGTCGGCTTCGGGACCGGCTTCGGCACCGGCTTCGGCGGATGCTGGGGACGGACCGGGCGGTGCTCGCCCGGGGTGTTCGAGGACTCGTTGCCGGTCACCGCGTTGCCGATGCCCACCACGTCGACCGAGTTGCCCGTGACGTTGACGGGGAGGTCGACCGGCAGCTGCACGCCGTTGCCGGAGATCACTCCAGGTGAGTCCTTTGCGCTGCCCTCGGCGACCGCGCCGCCGGAGCCGCCCGGCCGGCCGCCCCGCCCCTCGTCCCGGTTCGCGCAGCTGTTGGCGGCGGCGGGGTTCAGGAGCCCCACCACGTTCACGGTGTTCCCGCACACGTTCACCGGGACGTGCACCGGCAGCTGGACGGTGTTGCCCGAGACCACCCCCGGTGAACCGGCCGCCGAGCCGTCCGCACCGGAACCGGCGTACGCGGGGACGGTCACCGCCATCGCGCCCGAGGCGGCGGCGACGGCGATCACTCCGTTTCGGGTCATCCTTCGCATGGACCCCTGCCTTCCAGACATCATCGCGGGCACTCGCCCGCACCGGGGAGAACGCCGGGCGCCCGGTCCGAGTTATGGCTTATCGGCCTTTCACTCCATCGAGCGGGCCGGTTGTCGAACTAGCGGTAAAGAGCTTCGTATAACGGCTCCGTTCCTGCCCCGTACGGGGGCAGGCCTCGCGGGGCGGGGCCCGCCGCGTGGCCCCGCCCGCCCGGAGGCGAGGCCTGCGGGGCGCGCCTATGGTGAGCGAGGGCGTCCCGGTCCGCTGCGGGTCGCCCCGCGTCCCTGGAGGCATCGATGCTGGCCAAGCTGTCCACGCGCCCCTCGATACGGCGCTGCGCGGTTACCGGCACGGCCGGGCTCGCCCTGCTGGGCACGGCACTGCCGGCCGCCGACGGCCCTCCGCCCGGCCTGTCGCGCTTCTACGACCAGAAGGTCGCGTGGTCCGGGTGCGAGGGCATGGACATGCCGAAGGACCTCCAGTGCGGGAAGGTCACCGTCCCGCTCGACTACGCCAAGCCCGGCAAGGGCACCCTCGACCTCGCCGTGGCCCGCTACCGGGCCACGGGCGGGTCCCGGGGGTCGGTCCTGCTGAACTTCGGCGGCCCCGGCGGCCAGGGGGTGGCCCAACTGGCCATGGGCGGCAAGGACTTCATGGGCCTGACGAACGGCTACGACGTCGTCTCCTTCGACCCTCGCGGAGTGGGCCGTTCCTCGCCGGTCAGCTGCGGAAACGCCTCGGACAACGCCCTGGACGCGACGGACGGCGACACCGCGGCCGATCCCGGGGCCGTGCTCGAAGAGCTGCGCGCGGCGGCGGCCGAGTGTACCGAGCACTCGGGCCCGGTCCTGCCCCACATCGGCACGGTCGACGCCGCCCGCGACCTGGACGTCATGCGCGACGCGCTCGGCGACGACAAGCTCAACTACCTGGGCTTCTCCTACGGGAGCCGGCTCGGCGCGGTGTACGCGGCCCAGTACCCCGACAAGGTCGGCAGGATGGTGCTGGACGGCGTCGACACCCTGACCGAACCGCTGGCCGACCAGGGCGTGGCGAGCGCCCGGGGGCAGCAGACCGCGCTGGAGAGTTTCCTGACCTGGTGCACCGAGGACATCGCGTGTCCGTTCGGACGAGATCCACGAGCAGCCCGGGAACACGTTGTAGAGGTGGTCGAGTCGCTCGACAAGGACCCGCTGCCGACCGACTTCGGTGAGGCGTTCACCGGTCAGGACTTCGCGGGTGCCCTCGCGCAGGGCCTCTACAGCAGGGAGCTGTGGCCGTCGCTGCAAAGGGCCGTCGGCCAGTTGCTGGAGGACGGCGACACACGCGGCCTGGAGGCGTTCCTGTCCGGGGGCTTCACCCTGCCGCTGCGGCGCGCCCCGCACGCCGGACTCACCGATCCGGCGGACATCCCCCTCGACAACCTGCCGGCGGCGCTGATGGCGGTCAACTGCGCGGACGACCCGGACCGTCCCGCCGCCGCGCGGGTCACCGAGGACCTCGGCCGGCTGCGCGCCCGCTACGAACAGGCGTCACCGGTGTTCGGACGGTACCGGCTCACCGAGGTGCTGATGTGCTACGGCCGCCCCAAGGGCACCGACTACATCCGCGACGACGTCAAGGACGTCGCGACGCCGAGGATGCTGCTCGTCGGCACCCGGGGCGACCCGGCCACGCCGTACCGCTGGACGGTGGAGACGGCGAGGCGGCTCGGATCGTCGGCCGTGGTGCTCGACAACCGGGGCGAGGGCCACACCGGCTACGGCTCCTCCAAGTGCGTGCACAACAAGGTCGACGCCTTCCTGCTGTACGGGACGCTCCCGCCGGACGGCAGCTCCTGCGGCTCCGACCGCGACGACGAATGAGATCGACTGCCCCAAATGCCCTCGTCGTGAATTCGCTCTATCGTTCTGTCATGGAGAGCGTTCTGAGTCCCGCGACCCTTGCCGAGCTGCGGCGCCCGCGGCCCTACCCCGCGGTCTCCGTACTGACGCCGACCCATCGGCGCGACCCTTACAACACCCAGGACCAGGTCCGGCTGCGCAACGTGGTCGCCGAGGCCAAGCGGCAGCTGGAGGCCGATCCGGCCGTCACCCGCGAGCGACGCACCGAGGTCGCCGGGCACCTCGACCGGGCTCTGACCGAGGTCGACCTGACACACGCCGAGGACGGCCTGGCGATCTTCGCCGCTCCGGGTGAACACCAGGTGTGGTCGCTGGCCAGATCCGTACCCGAGCGCGTGGTGCTCTCCGACACCTTCCTCACCCGCAACCTCGTCTCCGCGCAGACGGCCGGGCGGCCTTTCTGGGTCCTCTCGCTCGCCGCCGACCGCGCCACGCTGTGGAACGGCGGCGTCGACCGGGTCGCCGCGGCCCGTCTCGGCGGCTTCCCGCTGACCCGGCGCGTGGAGAACTTCGACCCGGAGCGGCAGCAGCGGATCGGCGACACCCCGAGCGCCTTCCGGGAGGAACGCACGCGCCAGTTCCTCCGCGAGGCCGACACGGCGATGAGTGCCGTGCTGCGCGACCATCCGAGGCGGCTGTACGTCACCGGCGAGCCGGCCGCCCTCTCCCTGCTGGACGAGGTCGGCGGCACCGCCCGGAGCGCGGTGCACATCCCGCACGGCGGGCTCGCGCACGGAACCCCGGAGGTCGTGTGGCAGGCCGTACGGCCGGTGGTCGAGGCGGAGGCCCGCAGGAGCACGGACGCCGTGACCCGCGCCCTCGAAACGGCCCGTGGACGACGGGAGTTCGCAGCCGGTGTCGACGAACTGTGGCAGAGCGCCCGGGACGGCCGCGTCCGGCTGCTGGCCGTCGAGGAGAACTACCGGGTGACGGTCCGCGACGCCGGGGATCATCTGATCCTCGCCGAGACCGGCGACCTCGACTCCCGCGAGGACATCGTGGACGAGATCGTCGAGCAGTGCCTGGAGACCGGGGCCGACGTCCGCTTCGTACCGGACGGCACACTCGGTGAGGCGGCGGGCCTGGCCGGGGTGCTGCGGTACTGACCGAGACGTCGTCGAGATCCACGGCGACGGCATCACCGCCCGGCCGCTCCGAGGGCCTGGTCGGCCGTCGCGAAACGGTGCTCCGTCGGCTTCAGCCTGTCGTGGAGGCCGCCGAAGTACTCCGTCTCCGCTGTTCCGGTGAGCACCGCCAGGAGAAACGCGAGACACCCCATGTCGTGGTGCTCCCACAGGGGGCCGCGCCCCTCGTTGTACAGCACGGTCCAGTCGTCGGGGGACTGCCCGGGCCGCGCCAGCCAGTACAGGAACGCTCCCGTGCCCTCCTCGAACGCCCACGGCAGGACCCTCGCCCCCGCCTCCCGCAGGCCGGCCGGCTTGTCCTCGAACTCCCACAGGCCGGCCAGGATCTCCTCTCGTTCCGTCGTCTGTGCGTGCAGGTCGCAGTCGTCGTGGGCGGAGCCGGGGGCGAGCAGCCAGATCGTCTCGTCGAAGATGCCGTCGCCGTAGATCTCGACGAGCTGCTTGTAGTCGGTGGGCAGAGCCGTACCGAGGTCGCTCTCGGCTCGTGCCCAATCCACCGGAGGTGGTGACCCAGCGGGCGGTGGACAGAGTCGAACAAGCGTGTCGAGGGCGATCATGAAACGGACCCTACCGGCACACCGGCGAGTTCCAGGCGCCTGCTCGCCATGCTCGAACACAGGGCCGTCGAACACCCGAAGCAGCCTCGCGCCGACGTCCCGACGGGCCGTCAAATGCCGTGTGTAATCTACGACTTGGATCTCCGGATGGCACACTCCACACCTACCTCGGAGTAACTCCGTGAGACTGTGACATATGCCAGAAGCACCACCGTATCGTGTGTCGTCGAATCCCTTACAGGGCGTCGCGGGCTGTGCAACAGTCGTAACGGTCCCTCCGTCCGCCTTGGTCGTACCGTCCCCGCATCGGAGTGCGTCATGCCGTCCCACCTCTCCGCGGACCGCCCAGCCGCCCCGCCGCCCCGCCGCGGCTCGGTCGAAGCGCTCATATCGCAGACGCGGCGGCTCAAGGGCGACGTGGACGCGGTGCGCCGCGACGCCGAGGGGGAAGGAGCGGACCACCCGCGCGAGCGCTGGCAACGCGCCCTGTACGACCTGGCCCTGCACCAGCTCAACGACCTCGACGAGCACCTGGCCCAGTTGCGGGACGGCCCCCTGCCCACGGCGGCGGACCCGGCCCCCGACGCATCCGCGCCGGGCTCACTGCTCAGCCGGGTCGGCAGCGCCGAGTGGAACCTTTTGACGGACGAGGCCAGTTGGTCCGGCGAGCTCTACCGGATCCTGGGCCGCGACCCGGCCGCTCCCCCGCTCACTCTCGACGAGCTGCCGTCGCTCGTGGTGGACGAGGACCGGCCGAAGCTGACGGCGATGGTCACCGACTGCCTCGTCGACGCGAGGCCCATCGACGGCGAGTTCCGCATCGCCCGCCGGGGCGGTGACGTACGGACCGTCCACATGATGGGCGAACCGGTGCTCGACGCCGACGGCAGCACCGCCTCGATGTGGGCCGTGCTGCGTGACGTCAGCGAACTGCGCCGCAGCCAGCGGGCGGTGAGCGAGACCCGTGACTCGCTCCACCACCGGCAGGAGGCCGCGCGGAGCGAGCAGCGGCTCGCGGCCGAGCTGCAGGAGGCCGTGCTGCCGCAGTGGCGCGGCTCCCTGCGGCTCCCGCACAGGGGCCCGGGAACCCTCGACCTCGCCTCCCACCACCTGCCGGCCTCCACGAACACACTCATCGGCGGCGACTGGTACGACGCACTCGAACTGACCGGCGGCGAAACACTCCTCAGCGTCGGCGATCTCACCGGCCAGGGCGTCGGCGTCACGTCGAACATGACGATGCTGCTCGGTGCCGTACGCGGTATGGCGATGGCCGGCGCACTACCGGGGCAGTTGATGGCCTGGCTGAACCAGTTACTCGACGCCACCGTGCAACCCGCCCTGGGCAGCGCCGTCTGCTGCCGCTACCGGCCGGCGACCCGGACCCTGGTATGGGCGCAGGCCGGACACCCCGCCCCGCTGCTGTTCCGCGACGGGACGGGACGCGTGCTGAACGCACCCGACGGCGTCCTGCTCGGCGCCACCTCGGGCGCCGTCTACGGGCAGGCCGAAGAGACGCTCGAGGCGGGTGACCTGCTGCTCCTGCACACCGACGGGCTGGTGCCCGGGCACACGGGATCGGCGGCCGCACAGCTGCTCCTCGGTCTGGCACCCCGCCTGGCCGGGAACCGCACCGCGCAGGACTGCGTACGGACCGTGCTCCAGGAGTTCGGCGAGGGCGCTCGCGAGGACAACGCCTGCGTGCTCATGGCCAAGGTGACGTCTTAGGAAGCTCAGGCCTGTGCGTGGTGGGCACCCCTGCCCTTCGTCCTCGGCAGGGCGAGCTTGATCTCCTCCCGCAGCTCCTCGATCCTCGGGTAGCCGGAGTACTCGGCCGTGAGCCGGTACATCTGACGCAGCCGGTCCCACGTGCGATGGGAGGAATTGGACCCCATCGACACCAGGGCCAGCCGCGCGTACCGGTCGGCCTGTTCGGGGTCGTCCGCGATGAAGCAGGCCGACGCCATCGACAGGTAGTCGAAGATCTTCGACCGCTGCCGGCCGTCGACGCGCAGGGCGAGGGCCTTATCCGCATAGTGCTGGGCATGCGCCGCCGCGCCCGGTTCGAACTCGGCGAGCGTGCGGTAGGCCAGGGCCTGCATGCCGTACAGGTCCTCCTCCTTGAAGGTCTGCATCCAGTCCGGCGGCGGGACATCGGCCTTGTCCGAGACGAACAGGTCCTCCGCCCGCCCGAGAGTGCGGCGCATCGCCTGGCCCTTGCCCATCGAGGCCTGTGCCCAGGCCTCGACGGTGTAGAGCATCGCCCGGGTGCGGGGCAGCACCTCGTCACCGGAACCGGACGTGGCGAGCTTCATCAGGTGCAGGGCGTCGTCCGGCCTGCCCAGGTGCACCATCTGACGGGCCGCCCGGGACAGTGCCTCACCCGCGCGGGGCCGGTCCCCGCCCTCTCTCGCCGCGTGCGCGGCGATGACGAAGTACTTCTGGGCCGTGGGCTCCAGACCGACGTCGTGCGACATCCAGCCCGCGAGGACGGCCAGGTTGGCGGCGACGCCCCACAGGCGCCGCTGGAGATGGGGTGGGTGACGGTAGGCGAGCATGCCGCCCACCTCGTTGAGCTGACCCACCACGGCCTTGCGCTGGAGCCCGCCGCCGCGGGCCGCGTCCCAGGCGCGGAACACCTCGACCGAGCGCTCCAGTTCCTCGATCTCCTGCGACCCGATGGGGGCGGCCTCGTAGCGGTCGAACCCAGCGGGGTCGGCGTGCAGGGGATGGTCGAGGTCGGGGGCGTCGGCAGCCAGGGAAGGGTCGGTGTGCAGCCAGTCGTACATGGCGCTGCTGAGTGCGGATCCCGCGGCGAGCGCGGCGCCCGCGCCCACCAAGCCGCGTCGGTTGAGCATGAGGTCCATTCCCGTGAATTCGGTGAGGACCGCAGCCGTCCGCTCGGGCGCCCACGGCACGCCGTCGGGAGCGTCCTCGCTCCCGCCGCCCTGCCGTTTCCCCGCACGCCCGTGCCGGACCAGACCGAGGTCCTCGATGGTCACGACACGGCCGAGACGCTCGGTGAACAGAACCGCCAGCACCCGCGGCACCGGATCGCGCGGGATCTCTCCCGTGTCGATCCACCGCCGCACCCGGGAGGTGTCGGTCGACAGCTGGGGGTGGCCCATGGCCGCCGCCTGTCGGTTGACCAGCCTCGCGAGTTCGCCCTTGGACCAGCCGGCCAGGCCGAACAGGTCCGCGAGCCGGGTGTTGGGTTGTCCGCTCACGTCAAGCCCCCAGGTTCTCGGCTGAGTTGACAGTAGCCCGGGGAGACTTGCCGGGCGACTATTCGCCAGGGTTCGCCAGGGTGCGCCAGATGGTGTGCCACCGGCCATCCGGTGTCAGGTAGGAACGCGCCACCCCGACCCGGTCGCCAGGGACACTCCCCAGGGTTCTCCCGGGCATCCGGGCCGGCTGGTGCGCTGTCGTCGCAGGCACACGAAGGGATCTGTCTCGCCCATGTACGCAGCATCGTCCTCCGTGTCCGCACCGCCCCGGTCGCTGCACCCGCGTCCCACGGACAGCGGCCCCTACCTCGCCCCCGCGCGGGCGGCGGCCCCCGTGCTCGGTGCGGGCAGGGCTCGGCGCGGCGCGGTCCTCGGCACCCAACCGCTCAGCGGGAGACTCGACTTGTCCGGCCCCCAGGGCGCGCAGCTGCGCACGGCGATCGCGTCCGTGCACCGCATCTGCCCGGAGTTCGCCCCGGTGCAGGTGCTGCGCCGCAACGGACGGTCCGTGCTCCTGGTCGGCACGACCGGTCGCAGCACGGCTGTCGCCAAGTGTTTACTGGACCACTCGCCCGCCTGGTCGGAGCGGATCCGCCACGAGATAGCGGCATACCGCTCGTTCGTCCGGCACCGCCCGCCCGTGCGGGCGCCGAGACTGATCGCGGCGGACCCGGACAACTGCACGCTGGTGATCGAGCGGATGCCGGGCCGGGTGGCGGCGCTCCAGCGGCACCCGGCGGAGGCACCGCCCCGCGCGGACATCAGAGCGGCACTCGGCGCGATCTGCCGGCTGAACGCCTGGCGGCCGCCCGCGGGTACGTTCGACGCCCCGCTCGACTACGCAACCCGGATCTCCCGGTACCACGAGCTGGGCCTGCTCACCGACCGGGACCTGGGCGACCTGCAGAAACTGCTGCACGGGATCGCACAGGCCTCCGGGCGGCAGGGCATGGGCCAGTTCTGCCACGGCGACGCGCTGCTGTCGAACATGCTCCTGTCACCGGCCGGTCCAGTGCTGGTGGACTGGGAGCACGCGGGCTGGTATCTGCCGGGATACGACCTGGCGACCCTGTGGTCGGTGCTCGGGGACGCACCGGTCGCCCGTCGTCAGATCAGCCAGATCGCGCAGTCGGCGGGGCCGGCGTCCAGGGATGCCTTCCTGGTGAACCTGATGCTGGTGCTGACCCGTGAGATCCGGACCTACGAGACGGCCGTGCAACGCTCGATGCACGATCCGGCCCCGGCGGCACCGGGCATGGGCCACCCGGGCGCTGCGCCGACCGGCGAGGAGCAGCGGCTGCTGCTGCGGCGGCTGCACGACGACTGCCAGTTGGCCCGGCGCGCCGTGCGCGCGGCGGTCGGCACTCGCTGACGGGGACGAAGGGGCCCTGGACACCTGGTCAGGTGTCCAGGGCCCCTTCGTGCGCCGCGGTTCGGCTCAGCCCTGCTGGAAGAGTTCCGCGGGCAGCGGTTTGAGGAGGGCGTAGAGGTCGTCCGTGATGGGACGGTCCCAGGCGGCGATGGTCACGAGGACGTTGTCGCTGCGGTCGAACTGCACGCAGGAGATCCGGCTCTCGGAGAGCTTGACGCGGCGCACGATCAGAAGGTTGTCGCCCTGCATCACCGGCGCGTCCTCGGTACTGACGACGGTGACCTCCTCGTCGTTCTCCAGGGCCAGCAGCAGCTGGGCCACCTCGAAGGGGATGTCCCCCTCGGGGACCTCACGGGCCGGAGAGCCCTCCGGCAGATTGCCGATGATCATCGCGGGGCCGCGGCCGCCGAACAGGTCGTAGCGCAGGAAGACGCCCTGGCAGGTGCCGTCGGGCGCGGGCAGCAGTCCCGCACCGAGGTTGCCGGGCCAGTCGCCCGGGTCCATGGCCAGTACGTCGAAGTCGGGCCCGGCGGGAGTGGCGCTGCGGCGGCGGAGGAACGACATGTCGCCCATGGTACGTGCCCCGGCCTGCGCAGTGCGGGGCGGGCGGCGGACCGGTGGCCGGGTCGTCGCCCCTGTGCCCGGGAGTGGTGCCGGACCACTCGGGCGGGGCTTCGCCGGTCTAGGTCGTCGCCTTGTGCCGCTGGTGGTGGCGTGCCACGCGGGCGCGGTTGCCGCAGGAGGGCTTGCACCACTCCTGGCGGGGGTGCTCCTTGAGGAAGTACCGCACGCAGCGCGGCGCGTGGCAGGCCCGCAGCCGGTCGCGCTCGGGGCTCGCCAGGAACGCGATCACGGCGTGGGCGAGGGTCGCGGTCAGGTCGTCACCGGCGCCGGCGGGCGTTCGGTGGACGATCGGGGTGGCGCCCTCGGGCCAGTCGAGAACCGGCACGGTGGGAGTGCGGGCGGCCGCCTCGTTCAGGTGCCGCACCGCTTCCGGCAGGGGCATGAGCCGGGCCGCGTCCGCGGGGCTCGGCTCGCCGGGGCGCACGGCCCGGGCGAAGAGCGCGCGGACGGCGGCCCGCAGCGCGCGGACGGCGGTGAGCTGCTCGGCGGCGGACAGCTGCGCGGCGTCGGCGGTGAATCCGACAGCGCGACGGTCGCCGTCGCCGGGCTGCGGCCCCGTGCCCTGGGCGTCCGTACCCGCGGCGCGACGGTCACCGTCAAGGGGCCGTACAGCCGCGCCTCGGTCGTCGGCTCGGCCGCGAGCATCGGCCGCCAGGGCTTCTTGGTGGGCCCGGACCCAGGCGGTCAGATCGGCTGGGTCGGTCAGGTCGTCGACGACTCCGCCGTTGCCGTCGTGGCGGATGGTGAGGGCCAGGTCCAGGGCGAGCCGGGCGTCTCTGCTGATCGGTTCCCGCATGCGGTTAATGATAGGCCCGACCGTATCCATTACGGCCGGGTCAGTCCTCCGGGGGCGACGGTGGCACGACGGCGACCGGGCTCACGGCGTGCAGCAGGACGGCGTGGGTGACCGAGCCCATCATGCGGACGGGCGAGAGCAGACGCCGCCGGTGGCGGCCGACGACCACGAGGTCGGCGTCCCGGGAGGCCGCGACGAGGTGCCCCGCCGCGTCGCCCGCCGATGGGAGCGGCTCGATCCTCACCTCGGGGTGCCGCTCGCGGTACGGGGCGAGAAAGCCCTCGGCGAGGACCCGGGTCTCGTCCTCGATGACGTCCTGGTCGACGATCGGCGGGGGCATGTCCCCGGGCATCATCCAGGGTTGCGCGGGCCAGGGATAGGCGGCGACCGCCTGGAGCCGGGCACCGCGCCGGGCGGCTTCGGCGAAGGCGAACTCGAGTGTGGCCTCGTCGGGGCCGTCCACCTTCAGGCCGACGACCACGCGCGAGAAGGGACCTCCCGGCGTCTCGCCGTCGGCCTCGCGTCCGGGCCGGGGCACCACGACGACGGGGCACTCGGCGTCGCGGGCGGCGGCCATGCCGGTGGAGCCGAGCAGCAGACCGGCGAAACCGCCGCGGCCCCGGGATCCGAGGACCAGCAGCCGGGCCGTGGCTCCCAGTCCGGGCAGAACCGCGCCGGCCGCGCCCTCCAGGCCGACGTACTCCGTGTCCGACTGGTCGGCGCGCCCCTCCAGGTGGGCGCGGACCCGCTCGAGAACGGGGTCGTCCTGCGGGTCCGCGTGCAGGGCGGCGAGCACATGGGACCGCTGTGCCCAGTGCGCGTACTGGCGGACATGCACCACACGCAGGGGCAACGCGCGCCGGCGGGCGGTGTCGACGGCCCACTCCAGGGCACGCAGGCTGTCGTCCGAACCGTCGACCGCCGCGACGACGGGCAGGGTGCTCATGGGTTCCTCACCTCCGGGGCTCCGGCCGTCCCCTCCGGGGCCAGCCTGACTCAGGCGGTGGCTCCGGGGAGACGCCTCCGGTCGCGTGTCCGGAAACGCGGACGGAACACCCCCGGATCGGCCGTCGGGTCCCGGCCGTCCGGAACGGTCGCCCCGTCCTCAGGTGAGGTCGAACTCCCCTTCCCGCGCTCCCGACACGAACGCGCCCCACTCGGCGGGCGTGAAGATCAGCGAGGGGCTCTCCGGGCGGGCACTGTTGCGCATGGCGATGAAGCCCTCCACGAAGGCGATCTGGACATCCCCCCGCCCTCGGCTGCTGGACTGCCACTGTGCGTCTGTGAGGTCAAGCTCCGGCTTGTCCCAGCCTGTGAGCGGGCGCTGCTGGGTGGTGGTCTCGGCCACGTCCGTGCTCCTCCCGGTTCGTCGTCCGCGGCCAGCCTAGCGATCGTGTCCCACGGCCGACAGGGCACGTGAGGGGGACCTTTCAGGAGTCCGGGGGACGGTCGCCCACGAGCCACATCGAGAAGAACTGCGATCCGCCGCCGTAGGCGTGTCCGAGGACCCTGCGGGCCCCGTCCACCTGGTGTTCCCCGGCCTGCCCCCGCACCTGGAGCGCCGCTTCGGCGAAGCGGATCATGCCGGAGGCGCCGATGGGATTGGTGGACAGCACACCGCCCGACATGTTGACCGGCAGGTCCCCCTCCAGTTCGGTCACGCCCGCCTCGGTGAGCTTCCAGCCCTCGCCCTCGCCGGCGAATCCCAGGTTCTCCAGCCACATGGGTTCGTACCAGGAGAACGGCACGTAGATCTCGGCGCCGTCGATCTCGCGGCGGGGGTCGGTGATCCCGGCCTGCCGGTAGACGTCGGCGGCGCAGTCCTGTCCGGCCTGAGGGGAGACGAAGTCCTTGCCGGCGAAGAGGGTCGGTTCGCTGCGCATCGCACCGCCGAGCATCCAGGCGGGCGGCCGTGGCGCCCGGGCGGCGCCGGCGCGGTCGGTGAGGATCATGGCGCAGGCCCCGTCGGAGGAGGGGCAGGTCTCCGAGTAGCGGATCGGGTCCCACAGCATGGGCGAGGCCATGACCCTGTCGAGGGTGATGTCGTGTTCGTGCAGGTGGGCGTAGGGATTCTTGAGGGCGTTGCGGCGGTCCTTGTAGGCGACCAGGGCCCCGATCGTCTCGGGCGCGCCGCTGCGGCGCATGTAGGCGCGGATGTGCGGTGCGAAGAACCCGCCGGCCCCGGCCAGCAGGGGCTGCTGGAAGGGGATGGGCAGGGACAGGCCCCACATGGCGTTCGACTCGGACTGTTTTTCGAAGGCGAGGGTGAGGACCGTACCGTGGACGCGGGCCGCGACCAGGTTCGCCGCGACGAGCGCGGTGGAACCGCCGACGGAGCCGGCGGTGTGCACGCGGAGCATGGGTTTGCCGACGGCGCCGAGGGCATCGGCGAGGTAGAGCTCCGGCATCATGACGCCCTCGAAGAAGTCGGGCGCCTTGCCGATGACGACGGCGTCGATGTCGGCCCAGGTCAACTCGGCGTCGTTCAGGGCGCGTTGCGCCGCTTCCCGAACCAGTCCCGCGAGGGACACGTCCCGGCGTGCCGCGACGTGCCTGGTCTGACCGATGCCGACGACGGCCACGGGCTCCTTGCTCATCGGGGTTCCCCTTCGAGTACGGCGACCAGGTTCTGCTGGAGACAGGGGCCGGAGGTGGCGTGGGCGAGGGCACGGTCGGACGCGCCGCGGTGGATGCGGGCGGCGGCCTCGCCGATGCGGATGAGGCCGGCGGCCATGATGGGGTGGGCGGCGAGCGCCCCGCCGGAGGGGTTCACGTCCACGTCGTCGCCCAGTCGGAGCGTCTTGCGCAGGACGATCTCCTGCGCGGTGAAGGGCGCGTGCAGTTCGGCGGTGTCGACGGGCCGCTCGAAGGCTCCGGCCCGCTCGGCGGCCAGGCGGGTCGACGGCGAGTCGGTCAGGTCGCGCACGCCCAGGGCGTGGGCCTCGATGCGGTGGTCGATGCCGCGGATCCAGGCGGGGCGTGCGCACAGTGCTCTGGCCCGGTCTCCCGCCGCGAGGATCACGGCGGCGGCGCCGTCACCGATGGGCGGGCAGTCGCCGGTGCGCAGGGGCTGTACGAGGTAGTCGCCCTGCGGCACGGGGCCGCGCAGCTGTGCGTGCGGGTTGGCGCGCGCCGCTTCGCGGTTGCGTGCGGCGACGGCGGCGAGGGCGGGCTCGTCGGCGTCACCGGCGTCGATGAGGGCCTGCGCCTGGAGAGCGGCGAGGGCCACGGAGTCGGGCCACAGGGGAGCGAGGTAGTACGGGTCGAGCTGGCGGGTCAGGACGTCGCGGACCGGGCCGGGCGAGGACTTGCCGTACGAGTAGACCAGGGCGGTGTCTGCGTCGCCGGCGAGGAGTTTCGTCCAGGCCTCGTACAGGGCCCAGGCGCCGTCCATCTCGACGTGCGACTCGGAGATCGGGGGCCAGGCGCCGACGCCGTCGAGGGCGAGGGTGAAGGAGAAGGCGCGGCCGGCGAGGTAGTCGCTGGAGCCGGAGCAGGTGAAGTCGATGTCGGCGGTCTTCAGGCCGGTCCGGTCGAGGACCTCGTGCAGCACCGGCATCAGCATCTCCACCTCGGAGAGCTCGTCGCTGGTGCGCCGGTGGCCGGTCTGGGCGAAGGCGACGACGGCGATCTCGCGGTCCCGCGGTGCGCTCGCGCTCGTCACAGAAGCTCCTTGTAGGTGTCGTAGTCCGCGTCGGGTTCGCCGGTGGGCCGGTAGTGGTCGGGGTAGCGGGCGTCCTCGGTCCACACGGGTTCGACGCGCAGGCCCATGCGGACCTCGTCGTAGGGGATGCCGCCGATCCGGCCGTGCAGCGCGAGAGAGGCGCCGTCGAGGGCGATGTGGGCGTAGACGTACGGCACCTCGATGTCGAGGTTCCTCGCTTTGATGTTGACGATGCAGAACGTGGTCACGGTGCCGCGCGGACCCACCTCGACCTGCTCGGATGTGGCGACGCCACATGTGGGGCACGCACCCCTCGGGGGGACGTACACCTTGCGGCAGGACGGGCAGCGTTCGCCGACGGTCCGTCGGCCGGAGAGGGCGTTGATGTAGGCGGTCTGGGCGCGGCCGGGCGAGTAGGTGTAGTCGAGGCGGGCCTCGGCGACGATGCCGCTGACCGGGTCCTCGAACTCGCCCGCGTGGACGGTGACGGTGGAGGCCTCTCCGTCGTACGGTTCGAAGCAGGCGATGTCCGTGATGGCACCGGTGCGTTCCTCCGCCCAGCGGACGCGGACGCGCATGCCGGTGTGGACGGCGTCGGGGCCGGGGGCGTCGAGGGCGTGCAGGAGGGCGGTGTCGGCGCCGTCGAGTCGTACCAGGACCCAGGCGAAGGGGGTGTCCAGGGGCTGGCCTCGGCGGGGTGCGTGGTTCCAGGCCCAGGTGGTGACGGTGCCCGTGAGACCGACGTGGACGAGGTCGTGGATCTCCTCGGCGGTGACGGGGTCGTACTCGACGGGAGGGACCAGGGTACGGCCGTCGCGGGTCTTCACCCCGAGGATCACACGCTCCCGCAGACCGGTCAGGAAGGCACTTTGGACGGACCCGAGCGAGCGGGTGAAGGGAAATTCGACGACGAGCGGCGCCTTGAGAACTGCGGACATCGAGGGCCTGCCTCCTTCGAGATCGGCGTGCACGGAGCGCCCCCTCGGGGGCGCGGGGAGCTGCGCGCTCGGCCACCGACGACCCGCGGCTCCGCACCGGCCGGAGCCGGCACGGCGTTACGCGCGCTTGTAGACGGGTGGCCGCTTCTCCGCGAAGGCGCGGGCGCCCTCCTTGGCGTCGGCGGTGTCGAAGACGGGCCAGCCGCGGGTGAGTTCGGCGGCGAGGCCCTCGGTCTCGGTCATCTCGGCGCTCTCGTAGACGGACGCCTTGACGGCCTCGACGGCCAGCGGGCCGCAGGCGTTGATCTGTTCGGCGATCTCCAGCGCCCTGCTCAGTGCCGTGCCGTCGGGGACGACGTGACCGACCAGGCCGATGGCGGCGGCCTCGCGGGCGCTGTAGGGGCGGCCGGTGAGGAGCATTTCCAGGGCGTGGGTGCGCGGGATCTGGCGTTGCAGCCGGACCGTGGAGCCTCCGATGGGGAACAGGCCGCGCCTCACCTCGAACAGACCGAAGGTCGCGGACTCGGCGGCGACACGGATGTCGGTGCCCTGGAGCATCTCGGTGCCGCCGGCGACGCAGTACCCCTCGACGGCGGCGATCACCGGCTTGCGCGGACGGTGATGGCGCAGCATCGCCTTCCAGTGCAGGTCCGGGTCGGCCTTGAGCCGGTCCCGGTACTCCTCTCCGGCCATGCCGTTCCCGGCGAGGGCCTTGAGGTCCATGCCGGAGCAGAACGAGCCGCCCGCGCCGGTGAGGACGACCGAGCGGACCGAGTCGTCCACGTCGGCCTCCAGCCACCCGTCGTGGAGGCCGACGAGCATCGGCAGCGAGAGCGCGTTCCTGGCCTGTGGCCTGTTGAGCGTGAGCACCAGTGTGGCGCCTTCGCGCTGCACGGTGAGGTGTTCCGTCCCACCCATGGCGAACTCCCCTCTCGTGAACGAGAACAGGTTGCAGTAGGGCGGGAAGCACTTCAAGGGTTTTCTGACAGACAGTCAGATTCTTTCGCGCGGACCCTTCACACTTGGACCGCCCTTTGCTCTGATGACCGCGAACCGTCCGATGCCAGGCACGCCCGGGGTCAGGAGGAGCGGTGGAGTACAACCTTGCCGACCTGTTCGAGTCGGTCGTCGACGTCGTCCCCGGCCGTGAGGCGCTGGTGTACGCCGACCATCCCGGCACGGGCGCGGAGCGCCGCCTGACCTACGCGGAGCTGGACGCCGCGGCCAACCGCGTCGGCCACCATCTGCTCGACAGCGGGATACGCCCCGGTGAACACCTCGGGCTCCACCTCTACAACGGCGTGGAGTACCTGCAGACGGTGCTGGGGTGCCTCAAGGCACGGATCGTGCCGGTCAACGTCAACTACCGTTACGTGGAAGAAGAGTTGGTCTACCTCTACCGGGACGCGGACCTGGTGGCGCTGGTCTTCGACGCCGAGTTCACGGACCGGGTGACGGCGGCACGGCCGCGGGCGGAGAAGCTGCGGCATCTGATCCGGGTGGGCGCTCCGGCGCCGGGGGCCGCGGAGGTGCCCTGCGTTCAGTTCGCACAGGCGGAGGCCGCCGGGTCGCCCGAGCGCGGCTTCCCGGCCCGTTCGGCCGACGACCAGTTCATCATCTACACCGGCGGCACGACCGGGATGCCCAAGGGCGTGATGTGGCGGCAGGAGGACCTGTTCTTCGCGGGTCTCGGCGGGGGCGCCCCGACCGGGGAGCCGGTGAAGAAGCCGGAGGAGCTCGCCGAGCGGGTCGCGGGCGGCGGTGCGGGGATCACGTTCTTCCCGACGCCTCCGCTGATGCACGGCACCTCCACCCTCACGGCGTTCATCGGCTTCAACTTCGGGCAACGGGTGGTGATCCACCGCAAGTTCGTGCCCGAGGAGGTGCTGCGGACCGTGGAGAAGGAGAGGGTCAGCAGCATCTCGCTGGTCGGGGACGCCATGCTGCGGCCGCTGATCGACGCACTGAGCGGCCCGTTGCGGCACATCGACCGCTCGTCGCTGTTCAGCGTGTCGTCGTCCGGCGCGATCATGTCGGACACGGTGCGCCGGCAGTTCCGGGAGCTGGTGCCGGACGCCATGCTGCTCAACAACTTCGGCTCCTCGGAGTCGGGCTTCAACGGCACGGCGACCGAGGACTCCGGCCCGGAGCGGGGCTTCCGGGTACGGGTCAACGCCCGTACCCAGGTGGTCGACCCGGGCACGTACGCGCCGGTGGCGCCCGGCGAGGTGGGCCGGATCGCACAGTGCGGACATGTGCCGCTCGGCTACTACAACGACCCGGTCAAGACCGCCGCGACCTTCTTCGTGAGGGACGGGGAGCGGTGGGTGCTGCTCGGCGACATGGCCACCGTCGACGAGGAGGGCGTGGTCACCGTCCTGGGCCGGGGCTCGCAGTGCATCAACACCGGCGGCGAGAAGGTGTACCCGGAGGAGGTCGAGCAGGCCCTCAAGTCCCATCCGGACGTCTACGACGCGCTGGTGGCCGGGGTGCCGGACTCCCAGTGGGGCCACCACGTGGCGGCGGTGGTGCAACTGCGCGCGGGCGCGGCGCGGCCGTCGCTGGAGGACATCCGGGCCCATTGCCGCGACCGGCTCGCCGGTTACAAGATCCCGCGCCAGCTGGTGATCACCGAGTCGATCCGGCGGTCGCCGAGCGGCAAGGCGGACTACCGGTGGGCGCGGGAGGTCGCGCTGACGGCGGACGGGTGAATCTCCGGCCGGGACATTGAACCTAAGGTGACGTGCGGACGTACTGGTGGTGGCAGGCAGGCCCACGTGGGCTCTGTTCGGCATGCCATCGCAAGACCGCACGGAAGGACCACCGGGTGTCGCTCTTCACTCGCTCCCGACAGCTTTCGGACGACACGGCCGGGGGCGGGGCGAAACCCGGTGAAGAGACGGGCACGGCGGATCCGGTGGAGGGCGAGGACGGGGCGAAACCCGAGGAGGACGCCGACACGGCGGATCCGGCGGACGGCACAGCCGCCGACGACGCCCCCGGCAGCGCCACCCTGGCACAGGAGCCCCCGTCCGGGCAGCCCCCGGCGTCGAAGCCCGGCTGGTTCGGCTGGCGGCACCGTTACCCCCGCGCGGCACGAGGCGTCTCCATCGGTACGACGGTGCTGGCAGGCGCCCTGGTGCTGTTCGCGCTGCTGGTGCCGAACCGCATCGAGCGCGTCGAGTTCGCCTCGTTCGTCCGCATCCCCGCCGAGGGCGTGCTGCTCGCCGGGCTGCTGCTCGCGCTGCCGCCGAAGCCCCGCCGGATCACGTCGGTGGTCACGGGTGCCTTCCTCGGGCTGCTCACGGTCCTGAAGTTCGTCGACATGGGCTTCTACCAGATCCTGGCCCGGCCGTTCGACCTGGTGCTGGACTGGATCCTGATCGAGAACGGCACGGACTTCCTGAGGGAGACCTTCGGGCGCACCGGCCAGGTGCTGGCCGTGGCCGGGGTGATCGCCCTGTTCATCGCGCTGCTCGTCCTCACCACGCTCGCGGTGGTGCGGCTGACGAACCTGATGGTCCGGCACCGGCCCGCGGCCGGCCGTACGATCCTGATCCTCGGCACGGCGTGGATCACCTGCATGACCCTGGGCGTGCAGCTCGGTACCGTGCCGGTCGCCACCAAGGGCAACGCCGAGTTCCTGGGCAATCGGGTGGAGCAGGTGCGCGCGGGGCTCGCGGACGCCCGGGTCTTCGAGAAGCAGGCCTCGGTGGACGCCTTCGCGAAGACGCCGCCCGATCAGCTGCTCACGGGGCTGCGCGGCAAGGACGTGCTGTTCACGTTCATCGAGAGCTACGGCAGGGTCGCGATCGACGACCCGGCGATGGCGCAGCAGACCGACGCCGTACTCAAGGAGGGAACCGGCAGGCTGAAGGCGGCCGGTTTCGAGTCGCGCAGCGGCTGGCTGCAGTCGCCGGTGACGGGCGCGGGCAGCTGGCTCGCCCACTCGACGTTCCTGTCGGGGCTGTGGATCAAGAACCAGCAGCGGTACCGCAGTCTGACCACGAGCGATCGCATGACCCTGACGAAGTACTTCGGGAAGACGGGTGCCTGGCAGACCGTCGGCATCGTGCCGGGTGTGCGCCGGGCCTGGCCGGAGGGGAAGTTCTTCGGCCTGGACCACATCTACGACTCCGAGCACCTCGGCTACCACGGCCCGTACTTCAGCTGGACGCCCGTGCCCGACCAGTTCAGCATGGAGGCCTTCCAGCGGCTGGAGCACGGCAAGAAGGACCGCGAGCCGATCATGGCGGAGATCATCCTGGCCTCCAGCCACAACCCCTGGTCCCCCATCGCCCACATGATCGACTGGAACGAGCTCGGCGACGGCTCGGTCTTCCACCGGATCAAGAAGGAGGGCACCGACCCCGCGGAGGTCTGGAAGGACCCGCAGAAGGTGCGCGCCGAGTACCGCAAGGCCATCGAGTACTCGATCCGCAGCCTGACCGAGTGGGTCGAGCGCTACGGCGACGACGACACGGTGCTGGTCTTCCTCGGCGACCACCAGCCGGTGCCGACGGTCCTCGCCGGGGACACCGGCAAAGACGTGCCGGTGACGATCGTCGCCCACGACAGGAAGGTCCTGGACCGGGTCGCCGACTGGGGCTGGACGGACGGCCTCAAGCCGGCCGCGAACGCGCCCCGCTGGGGCATGGACTCGTTCCGCGACCGCTTCATGACGGCGTACGGTCCGCAGGGCTGAGGAACTCCTCGACTGCTGCGAGGAACTCCTTCGGGCGGGTCTCGTGCACGAGATGCCCCGCATCGACGGTGATGTACCGGGCGTCGGGGAGCAGTCCCGCGAAGGCGGCGATCTGGTCCTGAGGGATCGGACTGCTCGGTCCACCACCGATCAGCAGCGTGGGCATGGTGATCCGCCCCATGTGCTGCCACCACACAGGGTCGGGGGCGTTGCGCTGTTCATCGGTGGCGAGGATCATCGCCCAGTCGTACGGGAGGTCCCCGCCCGGCCGTTCGGCGGGCGGGCGTGGTGGGTCGAGCGGGAAGGGCGCGGGCACGTCCTCCAGGACGAGTCGCCGTACGAGTCCCGGACTGTGCTGGGCGAGCAGGTAGGCGACGGCGCCGCCCAGCGAGTGGCCCACGACGTCGGCCCGGTCGACGCCGAGCGTCCCGAGAAGGGCGTGGATGTCGTCGCGCATGATCTCGTAGGCGTATTCACCGGGCCGGTCGCTGCGGCCGTGCCCGCGCAGATCGGGTGCGTACACCCGGCGGGGCGCGGCGGCCAGGGCGGGGGCGATCTCCGCCCAGTCGGCGCCGTCGGCACCGCGGGCGTGCAGCAGGACGAGGGGCTCCGCGTCCTGCGGCCCCCAGACGCGGTATGCCTGCGTGATGCCGTTCGCCTGTACGGTGCGCGGTGCTGTGTCCATGGCGTGCACGGTAGGCGAAGTGCGTGAAGGGACCGGGCCCGCTCTGCCGACAGCAGAGGCGCCTGCGGCCGCGGTCAGGAGAAGAAGGCGGCCACGCGCCTGGTGAACCACTCCGGGTCGTCGAGCCACGGGTAGTGTCCGGCTCCCGGCTGCACCGTGAACTCGGCCTGGGGGAAGGCCTCTGCGGCACGCCGGGCGAGCACCGGCCTCGGGCCTCCGTCGACTTCGCCGGCGAGGACGAGCACGGGGGCTCGCACCCGGGCGAGCGCCTCCCGTGTCACGTCGGGGTCGTAGGCGCCGTCAGCGCCGTAGAGGTCCCCCGCGTCGTCGTTGGTCTCGGCCTCCTCGCGGTCGGCGTGGGCCCGGGCTGTGTCGTCCCAGCGCCCGTAGAAGAACGGGAGGAACACCGGGTCGAAGTCGCCCCTGGCGCCCAGCCAGGCCTCGAACGCCGGGAAGGCGTCCGCGAACCAGGGTTCCGACGCCCGCGACCTGGCCGCCGCCAGCCGGTCTTCGGCTGTCGCCGGACACCCCAGCGCCCACGGCGTGGCGGTGACCAGCGCCAGCCGCCCCACCCGCTCCGGGTGCCGGGCCGTGTACAGCAGGGCGAGGCTTCCGCCCGCCGAGTGCGCGAGCAGGTCCATCCGCTCCAGGCCCAAACGGAGCCGCAGCGCCTCGACGTCGTCCACGAGCCGGTCACAGCGGTAGGTCGCCGGGTCCGCCGGCAGCTCGGACTCCCCCGTACCGCGCAGGTCGAGCAGCACCAGCTGCCGGTGGGCGTCCAGTCCGCCCAGGCTCCCGAGATAGGCGGAGGCCCGCATGGGCCCGCCGGGGAGCACGACGAGCGGCTCACCCTCACCGCGCAGGTGGAAGGCGAGGCGGGTCCCGTCCGGGGCACTGAAGATCGGCATGCCGCCGATCCTGGTGTCCGGGGCGGTCCGGCACAACCAGGATCGGCATGCCGCCGATCCTGGTGTCCGGGGCGGTCCGGCACAACCGCGTCAGTCGGCGAGCGCGGCGTGGACGATGGCCTTGATGTACGGGAGGTCATTACCGGCCCCCGTCGGGTTGAGGGAGTACACCACGCGGTGCCTGAGGTCGCGGGTGGCGAAGTACCCGTTGTCCCAGCCGGGGCGGGAACCGGTCTTGCCCCACGCGTACTCGCCACTGGGGAGCTGGTAGCGCAGGAGTCCGCCGATGCTGTAGCAGGCCGCCTGGCCGACGCAGTTCGTGTTGTCGACGGCGCCCTTCACGTTCGGCACCTCGAATACCAGCCTCTGCTGGGCGGGTGGGAGCAGTCGGCCCCGGAACAGTGCGGTCATGAAGCGGTCCAGGTCGGCGGCGGTGGAGATCATGCCTCCCTCGGCCCACGGGTACGGGCTCTGCTCGGTCACGTCCTGCCCGTCCAGGTACACCTCCGCGTGAGGCGAGGGGATCGTCGGGTCGTCGGCGGCGGGCAGGCTGGTGTGCCTCATATGCAGCGGCCAGATGATCCTGCGCTGCAGTTCGTCGGTGAAGGAGTGGCCAGTGACCTTCTCGACGATCAGGCCGAGGACGAAGGAGTTGAGCCCGTTGTACTGCTGCTCGGAGCCGGGCGCGGGCGGCGTGTCAGTGGCTGCGGCGAACGAGTTGCGCAGGAAGTCTTCGGGCGTCACAGATTTGAGTTGCCATCCGGGTCCGTCGGCGGGGCGGGGGTCGGGGCGGGCTTGGGCAGGCCGCTCGTGTGGTCGAGGAGCTGACGCACGGTGACGCGGCTGTACGCCTCGGGGACCTGGGGGACGTACCTCCGCGCCGGTGTGTCCAGGCCGACCCGGTGCTCGGCGACAAGTTGGAGCACCACCGTGTTGGTGAACGCTTTGGTGACACTGCCGATCCGGACATGGGCGTCAGCGGTGACCGGGCCGGCGGTGGCGCCCACGCCGTCCCGTCTGATCAGCGCGCCCGCAACGACGTCGTTCGGCAGGTGGTCGAGGATGTCCTGGATGCTGGTGTTCGCGGACGCCGGGGCGCTGGAAGCAGGCGTGGCGGCGGCCGTGGGCAGGGCCGCGCCGGCAGTGAGAGCGGTGGCCAGGGCAAGGGTGGTGACGGCGAGGCGGATGCGCATCGAAGTTTCTCCTCCACGGCGCGGATGGGCTTCGTTGACAACGCCAACTCTGCTGCGCGCAGCCGCTGTCGCCCATCAGTGATCACCCTGATCACAACCCTGGGCTCCCCCTGACAGATGCGATAGCGCAGGTCTGGGTGAAGCACAGCTCGACGTAGTTCTTGTGCGCCCAGCGACGGATGTCCGCGCCGGTGTGCACGGCAAGGTTGTCCAGATGATGTAGCTCGGGGCGCCGTGGGACCGGTACTGCCCCGGCGCACGGTCTGCCGCAGCTTCTGCCCTTCCTGATCACAGCACTAGCCGTTCCCGAGGTCGTTCCTCAGCTCGCGCTTGAGGATCTTCCCGCTGGCGTTGCGTGGGAGTTCGTCCACGAACACCACCCGCTTCGGCGCCTTGAAGGGGGTCAGTCTCTCCCGGACATGGTCGATCAGTTCCGCTTCCGAGACCTCGCCCCGTGGTACGACGACGGCTGTCACCGCCTCGATCCAGCGCTCGTCCGGCAGGCCCACGACCGCCGCCTCGGCGACGCCCGGGTGGGTGTACAGCGCGTCCTCGACCTGCCGTGAGGCGATGACGACGCCGCCGGAGTTGATGACGTCCTTCACCCGGTCGACGATCGTGAAGTAGCCGTGCGCGTCGCGCACCGCGAGGTCGCCTGAGCGGAACCAGCCGTCGCGGAAGGCCGCGGCGGTCTCCTCGGGCTTGTCCCAGTAGCCCTCGCACAGTTGCGGAGAGCGGTAGACGATCTCGCCAGGCGTGCCGTCGGGTACGTCCGTGCCGTCCTCGTCGACCACCCGGGCGTCGACGAACAGGACGGGCCGGCCGCAGGAGTCCATGCGGCCCTTGTGTTCGCCGGGCGCGAGAACCATCGCCAGCGGGCCGATCTCGCTCTGGCCGAAGCAGTTGTAGAAGGCCAGGCCCGGCAGCCGCTCCCGCAGCCGTTCCAGTACCGGGACAGGCATGATCGACGCCCCGTAGTAGGCCTTGCGCAGACCGCTCAGGTCGCGGGTGGCGAAGTCGGGGCGTCCGGACAGGGCGATCCAGACGGTGGGCGGCGCGAACAGGCTGTCCACGCGGTCCGCTTCGATCAGGTCGAAGAGCCGGTCGCCGTCGGGTGCGTCGAGGATGATGTTCGTCGCGCCCACGGCGAGGTAGGGGAGCAGGAAGACGTGCATCTGAGCCGAGTGGTACAGCGGCAGGGAGTGCGCGGGTCGGTCGCCCGCACTGAGATCGAGAGCGGCGATCGCGCTCAGGTACTCCTGCACCAGGGCCCGGTGCGTCATCATCGCGCCCTTGGGCAGGGCGGTCGTACCCGAGGTGTAGAGCAGTTGCACGAGGTCCTCGGGGCGCGGCTCGGGGCCGTCGTGGGCGGGTGCCCCGGGCAGTCGTGCGAGCAGCGAGTCGTCGGCGTCGCGCAGCGGCAACGTCCGTACGCCGCTCGGCAGTCGCGCCGCCAGGTCCGGGTCGGTGAGGACCAGGGAACTGCCGGACTGGCCGAGGATGTAGGCGAGGTCGTCGCCGGTCAGGTTCTGGTTGACGGGTACGTGCACCAGACCCGCCCGGGCACAGGCCAGGAAGGCGATCAGATAGGCGTCGGAGTTGTGGCCGTAGGCGCCGACCCGGTCCCCGGGGGCGAGCCCCTGGCCGAGGAGGACGCTCGCCGCGCGGGAGACGGCGCTGTCGAGTTCCTCGTACGTCCAGCTCCGCTCGGCGTACTCCACGGCGACGCGCGCCGGTGTGCGGTGGGCGCTGCGCCGCAGGACTCCGTCGACCGTGCTGCCATGTCCGGGCGTCGTCATGGCACATGATCCTCGGTCGACCGCCCGGGGAGGTCAAGGACCCCGGGCCTGGCCGGGCCGGGTGCGGTGACCGGCCACGAGCAACCCTGCCGCGGCCGACGGCGTCCGGTGTCATGAAACCGACGAACGTTCGAAGCAGGTTCCTACACACGTCACTCCTTTCCCTCGACGATGTTGGAGGGCACGATGCGCAGCCGTCTGAGACGACTCGTTCTCGGGGCCACGGCCCTGTTCACCGCCGCGTCCGCGTTACCCGCGGCGGCCGCCACGACCCAGCAACGAGCAGAGCAACATGCCTCCGGCGGCGGCCACTCCGCCGTCATCCGCTACACCGAGTACGGCATTCCGCACATCCTCGCCAAGAACTACGCCGACCTGGGCTTCGGTACGGGCTGGGCGCAGGCCGCCGACGAGGTGTGCACGCTCGCCGACGGGTTCGTGACCCTGCGGGGCGAACGGTCCCGCTACTTCGGCTCCGACGCGCCCGCCGGCGGCGACCTCTCGGCGGCCAGGACGAACCTCGCCAGCGACCTCTACTTCGGCGGGGTCCGCGAGAGCCGCACCGTGGAGAAGCTGCTCGCCGAGCCCGCGCACGCGGGCCCCAGCCGTCAGGTCCGGGACATGATGCGCGGCTGGGCCGCCGGTTACAACGCCTGGCTGAAGCAGCGGAAGATCACGGATCCTTCCTGCGCGGGCGCGTCCTGGGTCCGGCCGGTCTCCGAACTGGACGTGGCGGCCAGGGGGCTGGCGATCGCCTCGATCTCCGGCGAGGGGCGTTTCGTGGAGACGATCACGACCGCGCAGCCACCGGCCGGAGCCACCACCGCCCCCGGTGCCCCGTCCGCCCGCACGCCGGGCGGCAAGGCAGCGGCGAAGGCCGTGGCGGACGCGGCGGAGGAGCTGTGGGGCGACCCCGGCATGGGCTCCAACGCGGTCGCCTTCCGCGGTGACACGACGGCGAACGGCCGGGGCCTGCTGCTGGGCAACCCGCACTACCCGTGGGACGGCGGGCGGCGGTTCTGGCAGTCGCAGCAGACGATCCCCGGCGAGCTGAACGTGTCCGGCGGTTCCCTGCTCGGCACCCCGGCGATCTCCATCGGGTTCAACGCACACGTGGCGTGGAGCCACACCGTCTCCACCGGCATTCCGGCCAACTTCCACCAGCTCGCACTCGATCCGGCCGATCCCACGACCTACCTGGTGGACGGCAGGGCGGAGCGCATGAAGAAGCGGACCGTGACGGTCGCGGTGAAGGACGGCGCCCCGGTCACCCGCACCCAGTGGTGGACCCGCTACGGCCCCGTCGTCACCTCCCTCAGCTCCCAGGTCCCGCTGCCGTGGACCACCCGGACGGCGTACGCCCTGAACGACCCGAACGCGGCGAACCTCCGGTTCTCCGACACCTCGCTCGGCTTCGGCAAGGCGCGGAGCACGGCCGACGTCCTCGCCTCCCTCGACCGGCACCAGGGCATCCCCTGGGTGAACACGCTCGCCGCCGACCGCGCGGGGCACTCCCTGTTCACCCAGTCCCAGGTACTCCCCCGCATCACCGACGAGTTGGCGCAGCGCTGCTCGACGGATCTCGGCAGGACCACGTACCCGGCGTCGGGGATCGCGATCCTCGACGGCTCGCGCGGTGACTGCGCGCTCGGCCGTGATCCCGGAGCCGTCGCGCCGGGGATCTTCGGCCCGTCGAGGATGCCGACGCTGAAGGACGCCCCGTACGCGGAGAACTCCAACGGCACCGCGTGGATGACCAACGCCGACCGGCCGCTCACCGGGTACGAGCGGATCTTCGGCACGGTGGGCACACAGCTCGGCCTGCGCACCCGCGGCGCGGTCGAGGACGTCGCGGCCATGACGGACAGGGGCGGACTGACCGTGCGCGACCTGCAGCAGCAGCAGTTCGCCAACCGGGTGCCCGCGGGCGACCTCGCCGCCGAGGACGTGGCACGGGCGTGCGCCGCGCTGCCCGGCGGTACGGCGACGGGCAGCGACGGCAAGGCCGTCGATGTGTCGGCGGCCTGTGGGGTGCTGCGGGCGTGGGACCGCACCATGGACACCGGCAGCCGGGGAGCGCTGCTCTTCGACCGGTTCTGGCGCAGGCTCGAACAGGCGGTGCCCGCCGACCGGTTGTGGAAGGTGCCGTTCTCGGCGGCGGACCCGGTCCGTACGCCGAACACCCTGAACACGGAGGTGGCCGGCTTCCCGGCCGCTCTGGCCGACGCGGTGGCCGAGCTGCGGAGCGCGGGCATCGCGCTCGACGCGCCGCTCGGCGCGCACCAGTTCGTCGTCCGCGACGGCGAGCGCCTGCCCGTGCCGGGCGGGGCGGGGCGGCTCGGGGTGTGGAACGTGATCGAGCCGACGTGGGACGCGGCCGGCGGCGGGTACACGGAGGTGCCGTTCGGATCCAGTCATCTGCAGGCGGTGGGCTGGGACGGCAGCCGCTGTCCGGTGGCCCGCACGCTGCTGACGTACTCCCAGTCGTCGAACCCGAAGTCGCCGCACTTCGCCGACCAGACCCGGCTGTTCTCCGGTGAGAAGTGGGTCGCGTCGCGCTTCTGCGAGAAGGACATCCTGTCCTCGCCGAAGCTGAAGGTCGTGCGGGTGCACGAGCGCCGCTGACCTGTGCTCGGGGTGCCGCCCGCCGTGGGGGCGGCACCCCGAGCGCGGCAGGCGGGCGGCTCGGAGCAGGACGCAGGGCAGTACCTCTGCGGCCCGCAGGGACCGCAGCGTGACGCCGGGCAGTGCCCCTGCGGCCGGCCTGCCCGTGGCCGCAGGCCGGGCGGGCTCACACCGGTCGCGTCCGGCCCTCCCAGTACGGCTCCCGCAGTCGCCGCTTGTACAGCTTGCCGTTGGGGTCTCGGGGCATCTCGGTGATGAAGTCGATGCTCCGGGGCCGCTTGTACCCGGCGAGCCGGTGGGCGCAGTGGTCGAGGAGGTCGGCCGCGAGGACGGGCCCGGGCCGGTGGCCGGGGGCCGGTTCGACGACCGCCTTGACCTCCTCGCCCCAGTCGTCGTGCGGGATGCCGAAGACGGCGGCGTCCGCGACGGCCGGGTGGGCGAGCAGGGCCGACTCGATCTCGGCCGGGTAGATGTTGACCCCGCCGGAGATGATCAGGTCGATCTTGCGGTCGCGCAGGAAGAGGTAGCCGTCCTCGTCGAGGTGGCCCAGGTCGCCGACGGTGAAGAAGTCACCGATGCGGTTCTTGCGGGTCTTGGCCTCGTCCTTGTGGTACGAGAAACCGCCGGTGGTCATCTTCATGTAGACGGTGCCGAGTTCGCCGGGCGGCAGCCGGTTGCCGTCGTCGTCGAAGACCGCGAGCTCGCTGATGGGCCAGGCCTTGCCGACCGTGCCGGGCTTCTTCAGCCAGTCCTCGGCGGTGGCGAAGGCGCCGCCGCCCTCGCTGGCCGCGTAGTACTCCTCCACGCAGGGGCCCCACCAGTCGAGCATGGCCCGCTTCACGTGGTCGGGGCAGGGCGCGGCACCGTGGATGGCGTGCCGCATGGAGGAGACGTCGTAACGGTCCTTCACCTCGCCCGGGAGAGCCAGCAGGCGGTGGAACTGGGTGGGGACCATGTGCGTGTGGGTGCAGCGGTGGGCGTCGATGAGCCGGAGCATCTCCTGGGGCGTCCACTTGTCCATGAGGACGAGCCGGTGGCCGATGTGCAGGGACGCGCCGGCGAACTGCAGGACGGCCGTGTGGTAGAGCGGCGAGCACACCAGGTGCACGTTGTCGTCGAACGGCCGGATACCGAAGATGCCGAGGAAACCGCCGAGGTAGGCCTCCTCCGGCGGCTTGCCGGGCAGCGGGCGGCGGATGCCGCGGGGGCGGCCGGTGGTGCCCGAGGTGTAGTTCATGACCCAGCCGAGCGTGCGGTCGGCGGGCGCCGACTCGGGCTGCCCGGCGAGGAGTTCGGCGTACGGGCGGAAGCCCTCGACCGTGCCCGCGGCGTACCGGTGGGTGGCCGGCAGGCCGGCCTCGTCGGCGGCGTGGCGGGCCGCTTCGGCGAAGCGCTCGTGGGCGAGGAGCACCTTGGCGCCGGAGTCGGAGACGATCCAGGCGATCTCCGGTCCGACCAGGTGGTGGTTGACGGGGACGAGGTAGAACCCGGCCTGACTGGCGGCGAGATAGGCGGTGAGGAACTCGACGCCGTTGGGCAGGACCACCGCGAAGGTGTCGCCGCGTTCCAGTCCGGCCGCGCGCAGGCCGTGCACTAGCCGGTTGGCCGCGGCGTGCAGGCGTCCGGCGGTCCAGTCCTCGCCGTCGGGCGCGACGAGTACCGTGCGGCCGGGATCCTCGGTGGCCTGGGCCCAGAAGCCCACGGGGGGTGTGCTCACGACTGTCCGCTCCTTCCGGCGATGCGGTTGACGCGGTCCACGGCCTGCTCGAAGCCGCGGGTGAGGTCGTCGAAGACGGCCCGGACGCTGCGCTCGCTGTTCATCCGGCCGACGATCTGGCCGACCGGGGTGCCGAGCAGCGGGTCGACCTCGTACTTCTGGATGCGTGAGACGGCCTCGGCGACCAGCAGTCCCTGCAACGGCATGGGCAGGGTGCCGGGCCCGGCCGGGTCGTCCCAGGCGTCGGTCCACTCGGTGCGCAACTGGCGGGCGGGCTTGCCGGTCAGCGCACGGGAGCGGACGGTGTCGCCGGAGCCGGCCGCGAGGAGCTTGCGGGTCAGGGCGGGCGAGTGCAGGTCCGCTTCGGTGGTGGTGAGCCACAGGGAGCCCAGCCACACCCCCTGGGCCCCCAGGGTGAGGGCGGCGGCCACCTGCTGTCCGCTGCCGATGCCGCCCGCGGCCAGGACGGGCAGCGGGGCGACGGCGTCGACCACCTCCGGGGTGAGCACCATGGAGGCGATCTCGCCGGTGTGGCCGCCCGCCTCGTAGCCCTGCGCCACGACGATGTCGATCCCGGCGTCCCGGTGCTTGCGGGCGTGCCGGGCGCTGCCCGCGAGGGCGGCGACGAGCACGTCCTGGTCGTGGGCGCGGGCGATGACGTCGGCGGGCGGGGAGCCGAGGGCGTTGGCGAGGAGCCGGATCGGGTAGTCGAAGGCGACGTCCAGCTGGCTGCGGGCGACCTGCTCCATCCAGCCGGTGATGCGCCAGCCGGACGCCTCGCCCTCGGCGAGTTCGGGCACGCCGTGCTGGGCGAGGGTGTCCCGGACGAACTGCCGGTGGCCCTCGGGGATCATCGCCTCGACGTCCGCCTCGGTCAGTGTTCGATCGTTCGGGGCTTCGACCTTCTTCGCCGGCATCACGACGTCCAGCCCGTACGGCCTGCCGTCGACGTGGGCCTCGATCCAGTCCAGGTCGCGTTTGAGTTCGTCGGGGGCGGTGTAGCGGACCGCACCGAGCACACCGAAGCCGCCGGCCCGGCTGATGGCCGCGGCGACGGCCGGAAACGGCGTGAAGCCGAAGACGGCGTGCTCGATACCCAGGGTCTGGCTCAGCTCCGTCTGCATGGGCGCAGGATGCCGGAGTCCCCTGGAGGACGGAAGGGGTTTTCTGATGCTCCGTCAGATTGGTTGGGCTGTCTCCGCCGGATTCACGGCGACGGCCGGGGGACATACTCTCCGGGACATGCGAGGCGGTTGAGGCGAAGGGGTGCGCGGTGACCGGCAGAGCGGCGAACGGCGAACCGACCCGGCGTCAACTGGCCCGAGCGGGCCTGGCCCTGGGCGGTGCGCTCGCCCTCGCCCCGCTGCCCGCGGGACCGGCCGAGGCCACTCCGGCAGGCAGCGGCCGCCACCCCACCCTGCGGCACGGCTCCGCCGCCCGCGCCGGGCTGCTTGCCTCCCACCTGCGCCGGCTCGTCACCGACGCGGAGGCGTTCCTCGCCCCCTCCCCCAAGCACCCCTGGTACGCGGGCGCCGTCCTGCTCGCCGGACGCGGCGGCACCGTCGCGCTGCACCGGCCGATCGGCATGGCGGTGCGCTACCGGGCCTACGACGAGAAGACCGACACGGGCGTCGAGTTCCCGCCCGGCGAGCAGATCCCCATGGCCGAGGACACCGTCTTCGACCTGGCGTCGGTGTCGAAGCTGTTCACCTCGATCCTCGCCGTGCAGCAGATCGAGCGGGGCGCACTGGGGCTGGAGGCGAAGGTCGCCTCCTACCTGCCGGACTTCGCCCGCGCGGGCAAGCAGGACATCACGGTCCGTCAGCTCCTCACGCACACCTCCGGGTTCCGTGCCTGGATCCCGCTCTACAGTGCGCCCACGCACGAGGACAAGCTCCAGCTCATCTGGAACGAGAAGCCGGTCAGCGCGCCGGGCACGGCGTACCTGTACTCGGACCTGAACCTCATCTCGCTGCAGCTCGTGCTGGAACGCATCACGGGCCGGGCCCTGGACACCCTGCTGCGCGACGAGATCACCGCGCCGCTCGGCATGCGCCGCACCCGCTACAACCCGCCCGCGTCCTGGCGGCCGAAGATCGCTGCCACGGAGGACGCGCGCGCACCGTGGTCCGGCCTCGACCGAGGCCTGGTGTGGGGCGAGGTGCACGACGAGAACGCCTTCGCTCTGGGCGGCGTCGCGGGTCACGCGGGTGTGTTCTCCGACGCGTGGGACCTCGCGGTCCTCGGCCGTACGCTGCTCAACGGCGGCCTCTACGGGCGGGCCCGGATCCTGAGGCCGGAGTCGGTGGAGCTGATGTTCACCGACTTCAACACCGCGTTCCCCGGGGACGAGCACGGCCTCGGCTTCGAGCTGTACCAGCACTGGTACATGGGTGCGATGGCCACGCCGCGCACGGCCGGGCACACCGGCTTCACCGGCACCTCGCTGGTGCTCGACCCGACGACCGACTCGTTCCTGATCGTCCTCGGCAACTCGGTCCATCCGGTGCGGAGCTGGCGTTCCGGTTCGGCTCCCAGGGTCGCCGCGGCGAACCACATGGCGCGGGCCGTACCGGTCCGGCCTGCGCGGGGACGCACGGCCTGGTTCTCCGGGACGGCCCTCGCCACGACGGCGACTCTGGCGCTGCCCACGCTCGACACGTCCGCCGGCCGGGCGCGGCTGCGCTGTGCGCTGTGGTGGGACACCGAGCCGGCGGCCGACGTGCTGGTCCTGGAGGCGTCGACCGACGGCGGCGCCCACTGGCAGCCGGTCCCCTTCACCACGTCCCGCCGCGGCCAGGACCCCGAACAGCACCCGTCGGGCTCGGTCACCGGCTGGTCCGGCCGCGTCTGGCACGGGCTCACCGCCGACGTACCCGCCGCACGGCAGCTCGCCCTGCGCTGGCGGTACGCGACGGACCGGCTGTACGTGGGGCGCGGCTGTTACGTCGACGGGCTGCGCGTGGAGGCCGCCGGGCACGTCCTGTTCGACGAGCGGCGCCCGGCGGACGCGGCGCGCCTGACGGTGGTGGGGTGGACGCGCGAGGCCGACTGAGGGGTCACTCGGGGGTGTTCTCCAGCACCGCCATGGCGGCGTTGTGCCCCGGCACCCCGCTGACCCCGCCCCCGCGCACCGCGCCCGCCCCGCACAGCAGCACGTTCGCGTGGCCGGTCTCCACACCCCAGCGGCCGGTGCCGTCCTGGATGTAGGGCCAGCTCAACTCCCGGTGGAAGATGTTGCCGCCGGGCAGCCCGAGGTCCCGCTCCAGGTCGAGGGGGGTCCTGGCCTCGATGCAGGGGCGTCCGTCCGCGTCGGTGGCCAGGCAGTCGGCGAGGGGTTCGGCCAGATGGGCGTCGAGCTGGGCGAGAGTGGACTTCAGCAGGTCCTCGCGTACGGCGTCGTTGTCCCGCTCGAACAGGCGGGCCGGGGTGTGCAGGCCGAAGAGGGTGAGTGTCTGGTAGCCCTGCTCGGCCAGGCCGGGGCCGAGGATGGTCGGGTCGGTGAGCGAGTGGCAGTAGATCTCGGAGGGCGGCGCGGCGGGCAGGTGGCCGGTGGCGGCCTGGGCGTGGGCGGTGGCCAGTTGCTCGTAGCCCTCGGCGATGTGGAAGGTGCCGGCGAAGGCCTCGCGCGGGTCGACGGCGCTGTCGCGCAGTCGCGGCAGCCGCTTCAGCAGCATGTTCACCTTCAGCTGTGCGCCCTCGGCGGGGGCCGGGGGCGTGTCGCCGGTCAGTTCCGCGAGGGCCCGTGGTGATGCGTTCACCAGGACGTGCCGGGCCGCGACGGTGGCTTCGCCGTCGGCCGTGCGATAGGCGACCTCGGCGGTTCGGCCGTCCGTGGCGATGCGCAGCGCCTCGTGGCCGGTGGCGAGGACCGCGCCCGCCGCGCGCGCCGCGTCGGCGAGGGCGTCGGTGAGCGCCCCCATGCCGCCGACGGGCACGTCCCAGTCGCCGGTGCCGCCGCCGATCACGTGGTAGAGGAAGCAGCGGTTCTGCTTCAGGGAGGGGTCGTGGGCATCGGCGAAGGTGCCGATGAGGGCGTCGGTGAGGACCACACCGCGCACCAGGTCGTCCTGGAAGTGCTCCTCCACGGCGGCACCGATCGGCTCCTCGAACAGCATCCGCCAGGTCTCCTCGTCGTCGAGGCGGCGGCGCAGCTCGTCGCGTGCGGGCAGCGGCTCGGTGAGCGTCGGGAAGATCCGCCGGGCGGCGCGGCCGGTCCTGCCGTAGAACTCCTGCCAGGACCGGTACTCGCGGTCGGAACCGGTGAGCCGGGCGAACGCCTCCCGGGTGCGCCGCTCGCCGCCGCCGACGAGGAGTCCGGTGGGCCGGCCGTCACGCTCGGCGGGTGTGTAGGAGGAGACGGTGCGGGTGCGGACCCTGAAGTCCAGCCCGAGGTCCCGGACGATCTTCTTCGGCAGCAGGCTGACCAGGTACGAGTAGCGGGACAGCCGGGCGTCGACCCCGGCGAAGGGCCGGGTGGACACCGCCGCGCCGCCGGTATGGTCCAGCCGCTCCAGGACCAGCACGGAGCGCCCGGCCCGGGCCAGATAGGCGGCGGCGACCAGGCCGTTGTGGCCGCCACCGACGATGACGGCGTCGTACGTCCGGTTGGTGCGGGGTCCCTCGGGTGCGGTCATGGTTCTTGGTAACACGGGGTGATCCGGGTCGGCCAGACGGCGCCTGCCCGCCCTGCCGGGGTCAGCGTCCGGCCGCGGCCCGCTGCTCGCGCAGGGCCGCCACTCTTCGGTACAGGGCCATGGCCTCGGCGCTGCGGCCGAGCTGTTCGAGGCAGTGGGCCTCGTCGTTGCGGCTGGCGAGGGTGTCGGGGTGGTCGGCGCCGAGGACGCGCTCGCGGGCGCCGGCGACGCGACGGTACTCGGTGAGCGCGTCGGCCCAGCGGCCCAGCCAGCCGAGGCCGACGGCGACCTCGCGGCGGCTGACCAGGGTGTCCGGGTGGTCGGCGCCGAGGACCTGCTCGCGGAGCGCGGCCACGTCACGGGATTCGGTGAGGGCCTCCTCCCAGCGGCCGAGCCGGCCGAGGTTGACGCAGCGGCCGTGACGGGCGCGCAACGTCTCGGGGTGGGTGGGGCCCTGGCTGCGGGTGCGGTCGGCGACCAGGCCGCGGTAGAGGTCCAGGGCTTCCGCGCTGCGGCCGAGGCGGCCCAGGCTGATGCCGATCTCGTGCCGGGCGGCGAGCGTGTCGGGATGGTCGGGGCCGAGGGCCCCGCCACGGGCCTCGGCGACGTCCCGGTAGGTCTCCAGGGCTTCGGCCCAGCGGCCCAGCTGGCCCAGCGTGTAGGCGACTTCGTAGCGGGTGACGAGCGTGTCGGGGTGGTCCGTGCCGAGCACGCGGGCGCGGGCGTCGGCCACCTCGCGGGCCATGCGGTACGCGTCCTCCAGGCGGCCGAGCCGGCTGAGGTTGAAGGCGAGGTTGTGGCGGCAGCGCAGGGTGTCGGGGTGGTCGGGGCCCATGAGCTGCTCCCGGGCGGAGAGCACCGACGTGTAGACGCGGTGGGCGTCGAAGGGGCGGCCCAGCTGGCCGAGGACGTAGGCCATCTCCTGGCGGGCGGCCAGGGTGTCGGGGTGATCGGCGCCGAGGGTGCGGATCCTGGCCCCGGCGACGTGCTTGTACTCGCGCAGGGCGTCCGTGGATCGGCCGGTGCGGCTGAGGGTGAAGGCGACCTCGTAGCGGCTGGAGAGGGTGTCGGGGTGGTCGGGGCCGAGGAGGTGCTCGCGTTCGGCGGCGACGGCCCGGTGCACCTCGCCCGCTTCCGTCCAGCGGCCGAGCCGGCCGAGGCTCAGTCCCGCGTTGTGCCGGCCGGCGAGGGCGGTCAGGACCTCCGTGGGCGGGGCGGGCCGCTGCGCGGGGACCGGTTCGGCGACGACGGGGCCGGTGGCGGGCCGTGCGATCCACTCGCCGGACAGCCCGGCCGCCGGGTCCGGTGGAGTGGTGCGCAGCCCCGTGCCGGTCGCCTTGTGGCCGGTCGTCATGCCGCGCGTCCAGGACGGCAGCCGGGCCGGGCCCGCCGCCCCGCCGGGGGCCGGGCGGGCGGCCGCACCTGCGGGCGCGTACGCGGGCGCGGCCCGGTGGGCGCTGATCCGGCGGGCCAGTTCGCGGGCGTCGCCGGGGCGCTGCGCCGGTTCCTTGGCGAGCAGGTCGAGGATGATCCGCTCCAGGTACCCGGGCAGGTCGGGCCGGTGCTCGCGCGGCGGGTGGGGCGGGGTGTCGCGGTGGCCGACGAGGATCGCCCAGGCGTCGCCGAGGTCGAACGGCGGTACGCCGGTGGTGATCTCGTAGAGCACGCATCCGAACGAGTACAGGTCGCTGCGCTGGTCGACCTCGGTGCCGGCGATCTGCTCCGGGGACATGTAGTGCGGTGTGCCCATGGCGATGCCGGTGCCGGTCAGCCGGGAGGTGAAGCCGATGTCGTGGCCGAGGCGGGCTATGCCGAAGTCGCAGATCTTCACGGTGCCGTCGGCGAGCCGCATGATGTTCGCGGGCTTCAGGTCCCGGTGGACGATGCCCTGTTCGTGGCAGTAGGCGAGGGCGGCGGCGACCTGCTCGGCGATCTCCTCGACGTCCGCGACGGGCAGCGGGTGCTGCTTGTTGTCCTCCAGGAGCTGGCTGAGGTTGCGGCCGTCCAGGAGCTCCATGACGAGGTGGAGGACGCCGTCGGACTCGCCGAAGTCGTGCACGACGGTGATGCCCCGGTGCTGCAGCGCGGCGGCCACCCGGGCCTCGCGGCGGAACCGCTCCCGCAGGACGCGGGTGAACGCGTGGTCGTGGTTCGGGCCCAGCGGTTTGAGGCACTTGACGGCGACGTGCCGGCCCAGGGACTCGTCCCGGGCCCGCCACACCTCGCCCATGCCGCCCCGCCCGATCAGATCGAGCAGCCGGTACCGGCCCTGGATGAGCCTGTTGTCCCCCATCTCGCGCGACGCTCCCCCCGGTAGCTGTCCGCCCGCCCCTCGGCCCACCCAGTATGGCGGCCTATCGTCCGAGTTTGTACGGTGCCGGGCGCGCGTCGGGGCCGAGCCTCGCCATGGCACGCAGAATGTGTTTGGGCGGGAGTTGCCAGCGCACACGTGCGGGAACGCGGCGCAGCAGGAGGCCGGCGAGGCGCAGTTGACGGGTGACGGCGGCTGGGGCTGGGGCCGGTCTGCCGTACAACTCGTGGGCGTACGGCGGCAGGGAGGCGTACGCCAGGTGTGCCACGCGCCGCCATAGCACCTCGCGCGCCGGTACCAGCAGCGGATGCGTCGGCGGGCGGAGCAGGAAATCGTCCACCTCACGTGCCTCGGGCCCCGCGGCGAGGTCCGGGCGCACCTTCTCGAAGTACGCGGCCAGCTCGGCCCGGTTCCCCGGTACGGCGTCGGGGTGGAGGCCCACCAAGCGCGCGCTCTGCCGGTGTTCGGCGATGTAGCGGTCGGCCTCCGCGTCGGTGAGCCGGAATCCGGACCGGCGTGCGACGTGCAGGTACGAGTCGATCTCGGCGCAGTGCACCCACATGAGCAGGGCGGGTTCGTCGACGCCGTAGCGCTCACCGGTGTCGGGGTCGGTGGCGGTCAGCATGCGGTGGATCTTCCGGACCCGGGCGCCGGCGCGTTCGGCGGCCTCGGTGGTGCCGTACGTCGTCGTGCCGACGAAGCTCGCGGTGCGCATCAGCCGGCCCCAGGCGTCCCGCCGGAAGTCGGAGTTCTGCATGACCCCGCGGACCGCGCGTGGGTGCAGGGCCTGGAGGTAGAGCGCCCGGACGCCCGCGATCCACATCACGGGGTCGCCGTGCAGCTGCCAGGTCACCGATTCCGGACCGAACAGCCCCGGGTCCGCGCCCGTCATACGCCTCACCTCCGCCCCGGCGGACACGATGACACAGGTCGAACAGCGGGTCGAGAGGCTCTCGTTCGAACCGTGACCGTCCAGTCGTTGAGCATTCACCTACCCGGTGCGAGTTTGGTAAGGCTCGCCTTATATGCTGACGCCGCCGATCTCCCGCACGACAGGATCCGACATGCGCACCACCTCCCGCGGCCTCATAGCGGCGCTCGCTCTCACCCCCCTGCTGGCCGGCTGCTTCGCGCCCGGCGAGAGCGACACCGGCGCGGGACCGGGCGGGCGGCTGCGGGTCGCGCTGGCCGTGCCGCCGGTACAGGCGCTGTCCCCGTACAGCAACGACGCCACCGTACTGAGCAAGCTGTCCGTCGCCGAGGGCCTCACCGCCCTCGACAGGAACGGCAGGGCCAAGCCCGCTCTGGCGACGTCCTGGAAGCAGCAGAACGACACCACCTGGACCTTCCAGCTGCGCAAGGCCGAGTTCCAGGACGGCACCGAGCTCACCGCCCGGGCCGTCGTCAACGCACTCGACCACGCGAACGCGGCCAAGCCCAAGCCCCGCGTCCTGAGCGACGTGTCACTGACCGCCGAGGCCGAGGACGCCGACACCGTCACCCTCACCACCAAGTCGCCCGACCCGGTGCTGCCGCTGCGGCTGGCCAGTCCCGCGCTGGCGATCCTGTCGGCGAAGGCGTACGCGAAGGACGGCGCCGTCAGTCCCGTCGGCACCGGCACCGGTCCGTTCGAGATCGCACGGCTGAACGGCAAGACCAAGGCCACGCTCGACCGCTTCGACGGCTACTGGGGCGGCAAGGCCAAGGCACCCGGCATCGACGTCAGCTGGATCGCGGACGGGACGGCCCGTGCCAACGCACTGCGCGGCGGCGAGACCGACATCGCCGAGTGGATCCCCACCGCCCAGGCGAAACTGCTCGACAAGGGGACCCGGCACGAGGTCCCCTCGGTACGCACCGACAGCCTGATCCTCAACACCGGCGGCGGCCTGTTCGCCGACGCCGGTCTGCGCGCCGCCGCCCGCGAGGCCGTCGACGGCTCCGCGCTGGTCGACTCCGTCTTCGGCGGCTACGCCGACGCCGCGCAGGGCCTGTTCGGGCCGGCCGTCCCCTGGGCGGCCGGCAAGCGCGTCGAGGTGACGGGGCGTGCCAAGGCCGCGACCGCCGCCGAGGTGAGGACCGGCACCAAGGGCAGGACACTACGGCTCGCCACCTACACCAACCGGGCCGAGCTGCCCGAGGCGGCGACCGTGCTCCAGCAGCAGCTGGAGAAGGCCGGGTTCACCGTGAAGCAGGACGTGCGCGAGTACACGCAGATGGAGGGCGACCTCCTCGCCGGGAAGTACGACGCCCTCGTCTTCTCGCGGGTGACGCTCCTCGACACCGGTGACGCGGTCGACTATCTCGCCAGCGACTTCACCAGCGACGGCGTCTACAACATCGCCGGCCTGAAGAACGCCGCGGTGGACAAGGCCATCCGTGCCGCCGCAGCCGAGCGGGACACCGCCGGGCGGCAGGAGAAGATCATGCGGGCGGAGGCGGAGATCCTGCGCACCGACGCGGTGGTGCCGCTGGTCCACGAGCAGGCCGTGCAGGGCATCGCGGACGACGTCGAGGGTGTGATCCTCGACCCGCGCGAGCGGTCCCTGATCGACGTCGACACCCGCCTCAAGTAACCCGCATGAGCCTCACGCGCACTCCCGCCGCCGCCCGCTCGTCCCTCTGGACGGCGGCGGCCGGCCGTGTGCTCGCCGGTACGGCCCTGTTCGGCGCGGTGGCCCTGCTCCCCTGGCTGTCCGGGGCCGACCCGGCCCGTACGGTGCTGCGCGCGCGTTCCGCCGACCAGAGCCCCACGCCGACGGAACTCGCCGCCGTGCGCCACCAGTTGGGTCTGGACGAGGGGCCTTGGGTCCATCTCGCGCACTGGCTGGGCGGCCTGCCGCGCGGCGACGCGGGCGTCTCGTGGGTCTCCGGCGCACCGGTCATGCGGCAGGCGGGGACGGCCCTGTCGGTCTCCCTGACGCTGATGCTGGGCGCGTTCGCGGTCACGGTGCTGGTCGCCGGACTGGTGTGTGCCCGCACGGTGTTCCTCGGGTCCCGGCGCCGGCTGCGGCAGGACCGGGCGGGTACCACGGCCGCCGTCCTCGCGTCGCTGCCGAAGTTCCTGCTCGCCTCGGTGCTGGCCACCGTGTGCGGGGTGTGGTGGGGATGGTTCCCGTCCAGCGGGTGGGAGGGGCCGCGGTCGATGGTGCTGCCCTCGCTCGCCCTCGGCATCCCGTCGGGCGCGATGCTCGGCGGCATGCTCGACCAGGCGCTGCCCGCCGCCTTCCACGAACCCTGGGCGCGCACGGCCTACGCCGTCGGGCTGCCGTCCGGCCACATCGGCAGGGGGGCGTTGCGCCGCACCCTGCCCGGCGTGTTGCCCCAGCTGCTGCCGACCGTCGTGGCCCTGGTCGGTGGTGCGGTGGCCGTGGAGAAGATCTTCGACATCCCCGGACTCGGCCGGCTCGCCCTGGACGCGGCCGTCGCGCAGGACCTCCCGGTGCTGCAGACCGCGACCCTGGCGCTGGTCCTGCTCGGCGTCGCCGCGGGCGTCCTGATCCGGGCCCTGCGTCACACGCTCCTCGGGCGGCCCCTGCGTGACGGCGCCCTGCCGGCCCTGCACCGGCCCCCGCTCACCGTGCCACGCTCCCTGCGCCTGCTCACCGCGGCCTGCGCCCTGCTCCTGCTCGCCCTGGTGACGGCGGGTCTCCTGCGCGATCCCCTCCAGGTCGACACGGCGGCGCGGCTGCTGTCGCCGTCTGCCGAACACCCCCTGGGCACGGACGCGCTGGGCCGTGACCTCTTGGCCCGGCTGGGCCACGGGGCGCTGCGCACGGCCTGGGTCGCCCTCGTCGTGACAGCGGTCAGCGCCGTCACCGGACTGCTGCTGGGCATGGCTCCGAGGGCGAGCGCGGGCCCCACCGAGGTCGTGTCCACCCTGCCCGCCGTTCTCGCGGGTCTGCTGATCGCGGGCGTGACCGGACCGTCCGTGTGGGGCGCCGCCTGCGCGGTCTGCGTGGTCGGCTGGAGCCCGTACGCCGCCCAGACCGCGGCCCTGCTGGAACAGGAACGCGCGAGCGGGCACATCGCCGCGTCCGTCGCGCTCGGCGCGGGACGGCTGCACCTCCTGCGCCGCCACCTGCTGCCCTCGGTGGTCCCGGCCCTCCTGCGCAACGCCCTGCTCCGGCTGCCCACGACCGTGCTGGTCCTGGCCTCCCTCGGCTTCCTGGGCCTGGGCGAACAGCCGCCCACCCCCGAGTGGGGCCGCCTGCTGTCGGAGAACCAGCCGTACGCCGAACTGGCCCCCTGGACCGTCCTCGGCCCGGCCGCCGCGCTGGTGGTGCTGTCCGTACTGGCGGTCACGGGCAGCGTGCTGGGACGGCGGAAGGGCGAGTAGCACGCGCTCCGGCCGGAAGGAGTCACCGGCCAGGGCGTGTGCCGCTCACCCTTCAGGCGGGGTGCGTCTCGTCGTTCACGTATCCGCGCCCGTGAGGGCACCCGCGTGCGGCCGGTCTCAGCGCTCCGTGAGAACCAGCCGGCACGTCTCCCCCGGTTCCACCCCGACCGCCCGGTCGGGCAGCTCGACGTCGATCGGCGGGAGGCCGGACGGCGGCACGGTGATCTCCAGCCGCCCGCTCGTCAGCCGCAGCCGTATGCCCCAGTGGCCCTGGTAGCGGATGGAGAAGCCGTACGAGGACAGCTCCGGCAGCGGCACGGGGTCCAGCCACAAAGACCCCGCCCGGGTCTCCAGACCGGGCAGTCCCCGCTGGACCAGGTCGAGGGTGCCGGCCATGGCACCCAGGTGGATGCCCTCGCCGGTGGTGCCGCCCTGCAGGTCGGCGATGTCGCCGCGCAGGGCCTCCTGGCAGTACCGCCATGCGTCGGCCCGTCGGCATCGCGCCAGGACCCAGCCGTGGACCAGTCCGCTGAGGGTGGAGCCGTGGCTGGTGCGGGCCAGGTAGTGGTCGACGGTGCGCCGCCAGGTCTCCTCGTCCAGCCGGTGGCCCAGCCGGCCGAGGAGGCCCTGGAGTTCGGACGGCGAGAAGAGGTAGCCGAGCATCAGTACATCGGCCTGCTTGGAGGCCTTGTAGCGGTTGGCGCTGTCGCCCTCGGCCTCCAGGATCCGGTCCAGGCGCCGGATGTCGCCGTAGCGTTCGCGGTAGGCGGCCCAGTCGAGTTCGGCGAGGTCGCCGTACCCCTCGAACTGGCTGATGACCCCGTCGTGGAACGGCACGTGGAGCGTGCGGGAGACCTCCTGCCAGCGGTCGGGTTCACCGTCGTCCAGGGCGATGCGTTCGACGAGTTCGCGGCAGCGCGGTTCGGGCAGGGTGCGCAGCACCTCCAGGGCGCGGGCGAGGACCCAGGCCGCGGTGACGTTGGTGTACGCGTTGTCGTCCAGTCCCGGCCGTGCGGCACCCGGGTAGGCATCGTGGTACTCGTCGGGTCCGACCACGCCCCGGATGCGGTGCCGCCCCAGGTTCGCGTCCCAGGTGGCCGAGTCGGCCCAGAAGCGCGCGATCTGGACCAGGGTCTCGGCGCCCTCGGTGTGCAGGAACTCCGCGTCGCCGCTGGCCTCGCAGTACTGCCACACGTTGTACGCGATCGCCGAACCGACGTGGTGCTGGAGATGGGTGTGGTCGGGCAGCCAGCGGCCCGAGCGGGGGTTGAGGTGCAGCCGCTGGGTCTCCTCCCGCCCGTCGCTGCCGCTCTGCCAGGGATACAGCGCGCCCCGGCGACCGGCGGCCCGTGCCGCGGCGCGGGCCCGGTCCAGGCGCCGGTGGCGGTAGTGCAGCAGGGCGCGGGACACCTCGGGGAAGTGCAGGTTCAGATACGGCAGGACGAACAGCTCGTCCCAGAAGACATGGCCGCGGTAGGCCTCGCCGTGGAGCCCGCGGGCCGGTACGCCCACGTCCAGGTCGGCGGTGTGCGGTGAGAGGGTCTGCAGGACGTGGAAAAGGTGCAGGCGCAGGATGGCCCCCGCTTCCCCGGGGACGTCGATCTCGGCCCGCCGCCACAGCCGACGCCAGGCCGTGCGGTGTGATGCCAGCAGTCCGTCGAAGTCCGGTGCCGCGCCCACCCGGTCCACGGCTGCCCGCAGCGGGTCGCTGATCGCCGGATCGCGTGAGGTGTGCAGCGCGACGGTCTTGTCGACGGTGACGGTACGGCCGGGGGCGAGGGCCAGCGTGGCGCGCTGTACGGCGCGTGCGGGTTCGGGCACGTCCGTGATCGGCTCCCGGGCCGTCAGCCGGGCGGCCATCCCGATCCGGATGTCCGAGGTGCGAGTGCGGCAGCGCAGCCACGCCGTGCCGGGTACGGCGGTGCCGGTGTGCACGTGGGTGAGGTGACGGCCGTCCAGGTCGCGGTAGCGCGGCACCCCGGCGTTGACGACCGCCCCGTCGAGCGCGGCCTCGATCTCCAGCTCGCCGGTGAAGTTCTCGGCGGTGACGTCGGTGCGCAGCGCCGCGAGGTGCGGATCGCCCATGTGCACCAGCCGTCGCTGCCGCAGGGACAGCGCCCGCCCGTCTCCGAGGGCGTACCGGGTGCTGCGCTCCAGCAGTCCCGAGTCCAGGAGGAGGATCTGGCGGTGGTCGAGGACGGTCACCGAGTCGGGGGTGAGCCACGGCCCGCCTGCCGGGCGGGCGCGCAGGGGAAGCCAGTTGGGGAGGTTGACCAGGTCCTCGTTCTCGACGCGGCGTCCCGCGACCTCGGAGGTGAGGCGGTTGTAGCAGCCCGCCGCGTAGGTGCCCGGGTAGTGCACGTCGTCCGCCGTGCACTCGGGCAGCGCCCCGCGGGTGGCGAAGTAACCGTTGCCCAGCGTGCACAGCGACTCCCGCAGCCGTTCCTCCGCGGGGCGGTACCCCTCGTACGCCCAGGACCGGTCCGTCACGGGAGCGGCTCCCGCTCCACCTGTTGCGGCACGACGGTCACCGGGCACGCGGCGTGGTGCAGCAGTGTGTGGGCGACCGTGCCGAGCTGGAGCCCGAAGTGGCCCTGGCGGCGTCGTGCTCCGACGACGACCAGGTCGGCCGCGGCCGAGCGGTGCACGAGCACCTTGCGGGCCGGGCCCTCGACCGTGCTGCGGTGCACCCGGACCCGGGGGTGGTCGGCCATGGCGGGGCCGAGCAGGCCGTCGAGTTCGGTGCGGGCCCGCTCCTCGTGGTCCGGGCCGGACGTCTCGGCGGTTTCGTGCGCGGCGCGGCGCCAGGCCCGGACCGCGTCCAGGGCGGCTCCGCGGGCCTCGGCCTCACGGAGGGCGAAGCGCACCGCTTCCTCGCCGGTGGCCGGGTTTCCGGCGCCGAGCAGGATCCGCCGGTGGGTGCCCGCCAGGCCGGCCCGGTCGCCGCGGACCACGATGACCGGGCAGTGGGCGCGGGCCGCGACGGCCAGGCCGACGGAGCCGAGCAGCAGTCCCTTCAGCCCGCCGCGGCCCCGCGAACCGGTGATCAGCGCGGTGGCGTTGTTGCCCTCGTGCAGGAGGGCCTCCGTCGCGTCGGCTAGGAGGACGTCGGTGGACACCTTCACATCGGGGTTGCGCCGCCCGGCGCGTTCCGCCGCGGAGGCGACGATGTGGTCGGCCGGCACCCACCCGGAGGGGCGGTCCGGACCGGTCGAGGGGATGCGGCCTTCGTATCTCTCCCACAGGGAGCCGTGGACCAGCCGCAGCGGAAGCCCGTGGCGGGCCGCCTCGTCCACCGCCCAGTCGATCGCGGACAGGCTGCCCTCGGATCCGTCGACCCCCACGACCAGGGGAAGTTCCATCGTCATCGTTCCCACCGCCTCGTGCCCGGCATGGTGCGGACCCACTCTCACCGTCGCATCCGGGGCAGCCCGGCGCGAGGGGCGAGGTCCCCTGCTCGACCTGTACGCCCCCCTACGGCAGCGGCAGCGTGCTGTGAGCGGCCGGGGCGTCGACGCGTTCAGGCCACGGTGATCCGGCGCCCGGTGACGGTGACGGGTTCGATGCGCAGCCACAGGTCGCGTCGGCCTCCCGCCCACGGGGTGCTGTACGCCTGCTCTTCGAGACGGGCGGCCTCCTCCGGATCCGTCACGGTCGTCGCGGGCCCCCGCACCAGCACGCTCCAGCCCTCGCTGAACGCCTCGTCGATGCGGTCGACCTCGAAGGCGACCCGGTGACCGTCGGCCTGTGCCGGGGCCGTTCCGGGCGCGGTGCGGAAGACGATGCCGCCGTCGACGACGCTGTAGTTGACCGGCACGACGACCGGCCCGGAGTCCGCGGGCACGGCGAGGCGCCCCACCCCGTGTGTGGCGAGCAGGGAGCGGCACTCCGCTTCGGTCAGCTCCGTGAAGCGGGGTGTGCGGGCGGCCCGGCCGAGGCCGGGAGGCAGCTGGGTGTCGCCACCGGTCAGGTGCCACACGGTGGTCTTGAGCGCCCCTGCCAGCCGGAGGAGGGTGCCCGCGCCCGGGTCGGCCGGCGGTCGCTCCTCCAGGTACTGCAGGTAGGCCGGCGACATGCCCGCCCGTGCGGCCGTCTCCTGCCGGCTCAGGCCGAGTTCGGTGCGCCGCTGGGATATCCGCCGCCCGAGGTCGCCCGTCGGGCGGCCTTCCACGGCATGCGACGAGGCCCGTTCGGTCATGACGCGTCACCTCTCTCGTTCGTCAGGCCGCCCGGTAGGGGACGACTTCCTCGTGCGGCTCCTCGCCCAGCACGACCTTGAGCGCCCCGGTGTCGGCGGCCCGGGCGAAGACGTCGTAAGCCTCTTCCATGTGGGTCAGCGGGAAGGTGTGCGTGACCAGGTGCCCGGTGGGCAGGCGGCCTGCCGTCGCCATCCGGAGCAGGGTGGGGGTGGAGTACGTGTCCACCAGCCCCGTGGTGATGGTGACGTTCTTGATCCACAGGTCCTCCAGATGGAGGGTCGCGGGTTTGCCGTGCACACCGACATTGGCGACGTGACCGCCGGGCCGCACCATGCGCGTGCAGAGTTCGAAGGACTCCGGGGTGCCTACCGCCTCCACGACCACGTCCGCGCCCAGTCCCCCGGTGAGGTCCGCGACCAGCTGTTCGGGGCTCTCCCGGGCGTCCGCCACGGCGTCCGCGCCGAGGTGCTTCGCCGCTTCCAGCCGCGCGGCGGCGAGATCCACGGCGACGATGCGCTCCGGCGAGAACAGCCGGGCCGTCGCGACGGCCGCGAGCCCGACCGGGCCGGCGCCGACGACGGCGACGGTGTCTCCGGGCCGTACGTGCCCCCTGAGCACGCCGACCTCGTAGGAGGTCGGGAAGATGTCGGCCAGCAGCACGGCGTCCCTGCCGTCGAGCGTGCTGGACAGCGGGTGCACGGAGAGGTCGGCGTACGGCACGCGGACGTACTCGGCCTGGGTGCCGTCGATCAGGCGGCCCAGGATCCAGCCACCGCCGCCGCGGCACTGGCCGTAGGTGCCCGCACGGCAGGAGGGGCAGCGGCCGCAGGCGGTGATGCAGGAGACCAGCACCCGGTCGCCCGGCCGCACCGTGCGGACGTCGGCGCCGACGTCGACGATCTCGCCGACCGCCTCGTGCCCCAGCACGGTGCCCGGGCGGACCTCGGGGACGTCGCCTTCGAGGATGTGCAGGTCCGTTCCGCAGATGGTGACGGCGTCGACGCGCACGATGGCGTCGGTCGCCTCCTGGACACCCGGATCCGGGACGTCCTCCCATGCGGACTGTCCGGGGCCGTGGAAGACGTAGCCCTTCATGGCGGTACCCCCTGACTGGCGCGACTGACATGTCCGTTTTGCTCCGCAGTTCCAGCTTGGCGCGGATCGGCGGGACGCGCTCGGGCCGACCGGCCCCGGCCACCGGCTCCTCGGGGCTCTGCGGTGGCGTGGCGATCCGGCTGCCTGCGGCGGCTTCCGGGTCCGGGGGCCAGAAGGGACGGATGTACGGCGTGGTCGACGTCCACCACGACGCGATCGGGGTGCAGCGGGGCGGCGTCGGCACGGCCCGCGCGCAGGCAGGCGGAGAGGGTGCCGCTCGTCGCCGGTCTCGTGTACGTCGACGACCCGGGCGCCGAGTCCGTCGGTGCGCGCGCAGTGAGGGCGGCAGCGGCACCGCGGTCAGCATGTGAAGGAGTCGCGGAGGACGTCGTCGAGACGCCCCGTCGTCCGTCCTCGGTCGTCACCCGGGGCTGCGGGCAGAAGGTCCCGCCGAGACGGCTGCGGCGTACGGGCGAACCGACGCGCAGCGGGCGGCCGAGGTCACGACTCGCCCTGCCCGTCACCCCCGGGACGCGGCGGATCGCGGCGAGGGCGTGTCACCCCGCGCCGATCGCGTCGCGGGTGAGGCCGCCCGCGCCGTCGCAACCGAGGACGGCGTCCGCGAGCAACAGGTGCTCGTCACGGATGCTGGGCGCTCCATCGGATGACGCCCACGAGGTCGCCCGGCGCCCGCTGCCCGATCCGGGCTGACGAGCGGCACCTCAGGAAGGCCACCTCATTCCTCCCGCGGCCGGGCCGCAGGCCACGCTGAGGAAGCGCGCCGGCGGAGCGGAGTCGCGGCAGCGCATCCTCGTCACACTCAGGGACTTCGTTCTGATCGGTGCACCTTGGTCGGAGCACATGATCAGACGAAGGCCGCCTCAGCGTCCGGAGAATCACCAGGTCAGCGACCCAGTTCAAGTCATTTCGACGCCGGACCCTAAATGGCAGGGTCAGGCTCCCTCGGGAGTGATCAGGCAGAAGGGATGGCCGACGGGGTCCTCGTAGACGCGGTAACCGATCGGCTTGTCCGAACCATCCAGCAGCGTCGCGCCGAGGGCGAGCACCTGGGCCTCAGCCGTATCGAGGTCCGTGACCATCACGTCGATGTGCATTTGCTGAGGACGCGCGGAATCCGTCCACCGCGGCGCGCGAAAGTCGTCTACCCGCTGGAAGGCGACCACCGGGGTGCCCGCCGCGTTCTGGAGGACGACGAAGTCGCCGGTGTCCGCCTGCCGTGAGAGCGACAGCAGCTTCTCGTAGAAACCGGCGAGTTCATCCGGGTCGGGGCAGTCGATGACAACGGTGTACAGGCGTCCGATCATCCGGCTCACTCTGCCACTGGCCCGCGAGCGGGCCAAACGGCAGGAGCCCAGGTCAGACAACAAGCTGAGCGACCGCAGGACACCACGCGGGACGGTCGCGGGGCAGATACCCAACTGCGTACAGAAGGCTTGCCCACCGCCCGACATGAAATGTCCGTGGGCCGAGGGGCGCGGGCGTCGCTTGCCCGGGCCCACGCTCATCGGACCTGGGTCCGGGCGTGGTAGCGCTCCTGCAGCCGGCGCAGCATGATGCGGCAGTACTCGGCAGCCCAGGTCACTGCGGCCCGGGCTGTCGTGCGCGGCAAACCCTTGACCGCCCACGACCTGAAGGACCCTGGAGAACCCTGACCACCGCGCCGGGTCTCCGCCATGCCCGACCACCGAAATGGCGAGGCTAACTGTTCCCCTTGGCATGGCGGAGCAATAGCAAACCGAAACCCGCCGCGACCAGTGGGGCCACGTGAATGACTGCAGGCCTCGCTCCCATGGCGAGCATAACAATGACCGACACAGCCATGACGGTCGCACATCCAACGAGGAAGTAGGCCAGGATTCGCAGGATTTGCTTGGATTCGTTTCTCATTTACATGTCTCACTTCCGACGCCAACGGGCGACAGCAGCCATTACGAACACAACGACCATTGAGCCAAGGAATATTGGAATCTCTCATCCGCCAGGTATCCAAGCTCCTTTTCCTGAAGCCGGGCCAAGCGCTGATGAGGTGTCAGGCCACCGACCCCGAAAGGCGAGGCAGTCGATGGGGTCTTCTTCGCGTAGCCGAGCGGTCCGCTTGCGATCGGGGTGGCGCCTGCCGACGGAGCCATCCGACCACTGCACTTGCCTTAGTCCGCCAGCGAACCCGCCCATGATCAGTACTGCCGCCGCGTGGCAGTCCAGGGCGAACCCAGCGAGGCACCAAGCACCAGTACCGTTGTGCTACCCGGCCGAGGGCGGCCTGGCGCCGACTCACTCTCCGGTTGCAAGGGGGGCGGCGCAGGAGTGTCCAGCAGCCCAATCAGAATAGATTCAGTGCCTTCTGCCGGAAATAATGAGAGCCCCAAAATAGAATGGCGCATGGCGCATGGCGATGTCGGCGAGATGCCTGGGCTCATGGCACTTTATCGCCGCGCTTCTCGTCGCCGAGCGCACCTCACTTCGGGAATCCACCACCCTTTACCCTCTGAGGCGATCTGAATCACACTCTCTCCCTGAATTGAGCGGGGCGGCGTATCCCCTGCGCCGGGCCGAGGGTTTCTCAGCCCAGCGGTGACGTTGCCGATGCGATACGGGGCATCTGAACCCGGCACAGGCCATTTCTTCAACCGCATGCGCTCGGTGGCGCTCGGGACTACCGGGCAGGTCGGGGCAACGGGCATGGTGGGCGGCCGATCGGGAGGGGTGGATCACGCCACCCCGTCGTGTGCGGCACTCGCCTCGGCGAGCGGGGCTTGCCACGCGACACGCATCCGCCGGGACCGGGCCTGTCGGTCTACCGTTCTCTGTTCGCCGATGTGCTGGTCGGGGCATTGACCGATGGCGCCTGTGACGCGGGTGTGGGTCCGCCGGCGGTAAGGCCCGGACTGCCCAGAAGATCAGCGCTCGCGGTCGTCGTCCGGCATCGTTGAGGGGGCGTCCGTGGCCCAGGCCAGGAGCATCCGCAGGGCGTCGTGCGATGGGCTTCCTGGCTCGGCGGCATACGTGATCAAGGCCTGATCGGGGTCGTCCGTTGCGCGCAGGGTCTCGTATGCCAGTTCCAGATCGCCGACCACCGGATGGTGGAATCGCTTGGTTCCAGAGGTCTTGTCCTGCACCGGGTGCTCGGCCCACCAGTGACGGAAGTCCTCGCTCTTCATCGACAGTTCGCCGATCAGGCTCGCCAACTCAGGGTCCCCGGGGTGCCGTCCCGCGTCCAGGTGGAGGTAGGCCACGTTCTCGCGGGCGCAGGAGGTCCAGTCGGCATAGAGTTCCCGGGACGTCTCGTCGAGGAAGGTGATCCGGGCGATGTTGCGCTCGGCTCGGTGCAAGGGTGCGTAGTCGCCGAAGAGGGCGGCCGCTGCTGTGTTCCAGGCCAGTATGTCCATGCGCCGGCCCATCACCATCGCTGGCATGTCCACCAGATCGTCCAGCAACCGCTGGAGCATGGGGCGTACGCGTTGCGGCCGGGTCGGGCACCGGGGAGCGTGCCGGGCGGAGGGCTGCGGTCGGGCGAGGCGGTGCAGGTGCCGGGTAGCGTCCGCGTCCAGCTGCAGTGCGCGGGCGAGGGCGTCGAGTACCGCGCCTGAGGGGTTGGGCACGCGGCCCTGTTCCATCCGGGTGTAGTAGTCGACGCTGACTCCGGCGAGCTGAGCGATCTCCTCTCGGCGCAGGCCCGCGACCCGGCGCTGGCCTCCGAAATCCGGCAGGGCAACGTCCTCGGGGTGCAGGAGGGAGCGGCGGGTGCGGAGGAACTCGCCCATGTTGATCGCTGTGCTCATACGACGATTGTGGCCGGTCGAATGGATGGCTGCCTGGCCCTGCCGGGGCCAGGCAGCCACCACCCGCCGTCAGGAGGCGGGGATGGCGGTCACAAGGCCGCCGTCGACGGCGATGTCCTGGGCCGTGATGTACGACGACCGCTGGGAGAGAAGGAAGGCCACTGTCTCGGCTACGTCCTGGGCCTGGCCGAGTCGCCTCAGCGGCACCTGGGAGCGGATGGCATCGTGCGAGGTGGGGTCCGGGTTGGCGGCATCGAACATCTCGGTGACGATGTAACCCGGGCTGATCGAATTGACCCGGATGCCGCGCTCGGCAAGATCACTGCCCAGCGTGCGGGCCAGATTGTGGACGGCGGCCTTGGTGGCCGCGTACACCGGTGCGACGGCCAGACCCCGGTGCAGTGTCCACGAGGCGTTGATCACGATGGAACCGCCACCCGACGCCTCGATCAGCGGCAGAACCTTCTGGACCGTGAAAAACACCCCCTTGAAATTGACGTCGACACTGAGGTCGAAGTCCTGCTCAGTGACCTCTCCACTGCGCTGGAACACTCCGACCCCGGCATTGGCGAACACCCCGTCCAGACGGCCGTGGCGTTCACGGATCAGGGCAGCCAAGCGGTCGAGATCGGTGAGACTGGCGGAGTCCGCCCGGACTGTGAACAGCCGGGCACCCTGGTCGGACAATTTGTCCAGTTGTTCGGCCGCGAGGTCGAGGCGGGCATCGTCGCGGCCGGTGATGACGATATGGGCGCCGGCTTCCAGGAGCAGACGCGCGGTGGCCAGGCCAATTCCGCTGGTTCCGCCGGTGATCAGGACGACACGGTTGTGGAAGCCGGTCACATCGCTGTTGCTGTCGGTCATGACCACAGCCTCGCCACCAACCTTCGGGCCAACCAGGCCCAGAACAACCTGGGTCTCCCAGAGCCCCCTTCTGCAGGCAGCCGAGACAGCCACCACTCTGGACGTCCGACAATGCGACACGCACCTGCTGCCAGCAACGTCTGGCAGTGGAGGTACACCACCCACTCGGCGGCGCCACGTAGAGCTGCTGGCAACAATTCTGGTGGTCACCGCCAAGATGCCGAATCCGGGCTGATGGCCCCGTGTTCTCGCACCGCTTCGAACACGTCCTCGAGGCCTGTGATAGCCAGCAACCGGCATAAAGCCGGCCGAGCGCCCGTCAGTACGAAATGCGTCCCGGTTTGCAGGCTGGCCTCCCTGGCAGGTGGGCCCGTCAGCAGGTCCAACTCCCCGACGCCGCCCGGCAGGTCAGTGCCGTCTTCGTGAACGGCCAGCGTGGTAACCGAAGCCAGGCCGCTCATCGTGCGCCTTCCCCGATCACAGTGGCAGAGCCGGGCGCGGCTTCGGCTATGGATGCCCCTGGACCGCTGACGAACTCGTAGGTGCTCTTGCCGCCGCAGATCCGCCTCCGCCTGTCCATGCCTCTCTTGTGCCCTGGCACGCCGGCCTCTCCCCGGACATTCACACTATCGGGCAATCAGCACCGGTGCTCAACAGACCGAAGGGCGCACGCCAGCGTCCGCTGGGGGCGAGACTTCACCAGCTCACTCCCCAGAGCGGCCCTCGCAGAACGGACGACGATCGGCGTGCCGAAGCCGGTGACGAGGCGGACGGTACAAGCCCCCCGCGGGCGCTGGGGGTGCCGCCCCGGCTCGAGCGGAAGCGTGACCAGCCGATCGCGGTAGTCGCCGATTCGGACACCGCACCTGAACGTCCCGCTCCGCGCGGATGCGCGAATCGGGGCCCAGGCACGCCCCGTCATCCGCCTAAGGCTTGTCCCGCAAACTGCCTCCTACTCAGGGCCTGATGGCATGATCGAAGCGTGATCAGTGAACCCGGCCGTCCTGGGGCGTTGAGGTTTGTCCTGTTTGACGTTGATGGCACGTTGATCGACGCCGTGGACAATCAGCGCCTGGTTTGGCGAACGTGGGCAGAGCGATACGGACTGGACCCCGATGAGGTCTACCGAGTGGCGCTGAGGACGAGGCCGATGGAGACCTTCGCGCAGGTTGCTCCGGACCAGGACTCCGGGGAGTGCCTTGCTGCACTGCACGCCTTGGAGGACGAGGATGTCCGGTCCGGTGCCTATACGGCCTTCGGCGGTGCCTCGGAGCTGCTGAGTGCTCTGCGGCCCGGGTCCTGGGCACTAGTGACTTCGAACTATGAGCACCGGGTGCGTGGACGTTTCGCACGGACGGGCTTGCCGGTCCCGGAGGTCCTCGTGGATGCGGCCGCCGTGGCGGAAGGCAAGCCGTCGCCTGTGCCGTATCTGCAGGCAGCCTCGCGACTTGGTGCCAAACCAGAGGACTGTCTGGTCATCGAGGACGCCCCTTCCGGGGTGGAGTCCGGGCTGCGTGCCGGGATGACGGTCTGGGGTGTCAACGCCCCTACGGCGGTGGACGGCGTGCATCGTCACTTCGGCAGCCTCCGCGAAGCGGTCCGCGACGTCCTTGCCTTCGTGTCCGGACCCCGCCCTCACGGGCTGGAGGGATCAGCCGCGATGGAATGATCTTGATGTGGCTGGTGTGATCACGGCGTTGGAGAGCCGTCTTGGATAGTCCCGTTCTCCGGGTTGAGCCCGCGCCAGTTCATGAAACTGGTGACGGCGCTGCGTCGCGAGGGGGTTGACGCGACTCGCCGGGGCAGGCCGTGGAGCCTGCCGCTGGCAGACAGGACACTGCTGGTCACGGCGTAGCGCTCGCGGGACGACGCCCTGACGCCCGACATCACGCTTCAGGGCTGGAGCTCCCGCGGCGAGGGCGGCGCGCGCCTCGCCCGGTACCTGCACGACGGGTCGTTCGCCGAGCTCATGCGGATCCCGACGGAGAACGTCTTTCCGCTTCCCGCAGCGGCGGGGGACGACCCTGCCCGCTGGGCCGCGCTCGCCGTGCACATCATCCCTTACGGCGGGCTGCTGGCCGGCGGGCTCGCAGCCGGTGAGACGCTGCTCGTCAGCGGGGCCACCGGCAACCTCGGCAGCAGTGCGGTCGCGCTCGCGCTCGCCATGGGGTCGGGCCGCGTGGTCGCCCCGGGCCGCAACCGGGCCACGCTCGACCTCCTCGCCTACCGGTTCGGTCCGCGTCTGCGTCCGGTCCCGCTCACCGGGGACGAGGCCGGCGACCGTGCGGCGATGTCCGCGGCGGCCGACGGCCCGATCGACATGGTGATCGACCTGCTACCGCCGAGCGCACCCAGCTCGGCAGCGCGCACGGCAGCCATGACCGTGCGTGAATACGGCCGCGTCGTTCTCATGGGCGGCGTCGGCATGCTCGGTGGCGACGACCTCGCCCTCCCGTACCCATGGATCATGCGCAACTCGATCACCGTGCGCGGCCAGTGGATGTACCCGCGTACAGCGAACGTCGGCATCATCCGGCTCCTCGCCTCGGGCACCCTGGACCTCGCCGCCGAACGGGTCCGGTCGTTCGGCCTCGACGCCGTCAACGACGCCGTCGCGTACGCCGCCTCCCATGGTGGCCCGTTCGACCGCACTGCCCTCACACCACCGGCTCGCTGACGAGACCGACAGATCCCCACATGTCAGCGCCACGCCCCCCGCCCTCACGAGGGCAGGCCGCCACACTGCTGCTGCTATTTCTCGTGAACGATCATGAGCCTCAAGATCACCAACTGCTGCCCGAACGGACGAACATACGTTGCTATTTGAAATGAACGAAGCCACCCCAGGGCGCAAACGGCGTCCACCAGGGGTGCCTTGGGATCAGACAGGAGGGAACCGACTGAAACGGGCCGACGCGCGATGTCACTGGGCACAGGGCGCCTGCGGCCGGGGTGGAGGCGGTGAAGCTGTAGCAGCCGAGCAGGCTCAGGCTGCGGTGCTTGAGCGGGGAGAGCCGGGTGGTGTTGTCCTCGTCCCGAATCTCGTGGCCTTCGGCCTCGTTCTCACCGCCGTCGTGCTCTGGAAGACCCGCTACGAGGAGGATGCGCTCGGCGATCCCGAGGGCGCGGGCCTGTACATGAGGTCAGTGCAGGGGCTTTTCGCCGACAGGAGTGGGGAGACGTAGGTGGGTTGGCGCTTGTTCGCGCGGGCGAGTGCGCGCTGCGTGGCTCGAGCACATATGGCCTCGATGTGCGGCTGCACGCCGACAACCTCGCCGGGCCGCAGGCGACGTCCGCCGCGCCTTCGAGTGGCTCTCGACCACCACCTACGGGGCCGCCGCGCGGCGCGCTGGATCGAGTGACGGCGCACCCCGCCGCATCAGTCCTCCTCGTCGTCCCCGAAGGAGAAGTAGACCCTCAGCCCGTAAGGCTCGTCCTCACCGTGAAAGACCTTCCACGAGGTGTCGATCACGTTGATCTCCACACTGTCGTAGCCCGCAAGCCATCGGGCGGCCTTTGCGAAGGGCTCCGTCGGATTGTCGCTGGTGAACAGCATCGAAGCCATCGGCTGGACCGGGTCGACATCCCAATCCAGGTCGCTGGGAACGAGCAGACAAGTATCCGGGTCGTGCTTCATGCGTACCCCTTTTGCGTGCTGTGCCGACGTCGCTACCTAAAGGGTGTTGCAGAAGGCTTGGCGGCGGGCATTTTGCCTGTATGGGTGGGGTGTTGAGGGCTGAGCCGGTGTGGGTGGAGACGTTCACCGGGTTGCCGATGGGGCGCTTTGAGAAGCT